>CAJWAY010000101.1 GCA_913020685.1 uncultured Flavobacteriaceae bacterium | reverse complement strand
CCCATGCGAAATGAGGTCATTGAATTGATGACCCAAAGCATGACAACGACTTTTGGGAACCCCTCCTCAACTCATGGTTTTGGCAGATCTGCAAAGTCCATTATAGAAACGGCTCGTAAAAGCATTGCAAAACACTTGAATTGCGAACCAAGAGAGATTATTTTCACCTCTGGAGGAACAGAATCGGACAATATGATATTGCGTTGTGCGGTAAAAGATCTAAATGTCAAGACCATTGTCTCCTCAGTATTGGAACATCACGCGGTTTTGCACCCCTTGGACGAATTGCAGAAAGAAGGTATTAATATTCGTTATGTAGATTTGGATGAAGATGGTTCTCCAAAGCTAGATCAATTGAAAAGCATACTGGAGGCTGATGATACGCCCAAATTGGTCAGTTTGATGCACATCAACAACGAAATAGGCAATGTACTTGATTTAGATCGGGTAGGAGCCCTTTGTAAAGCCAAATGTGCCTATTTTCATACCGATGCTGTGCAAGGTGTTGGGCATTTTAAATTTGATCTCAAATCCCAGCCCATTGATTTCTTGTCTTCTTCAGCCCACAAATTTCATGGCCCTAAAGGTGTAGGTTTTACATTTATCAGAAAAAACACAACCATAGATCCCTTTATTGTGGGTGGGCCTCAAGAAAGAGGCCAAAGAGCCGGTACTGAATCGGTTCACAACATTATAGGTCTGCAAAAAGCAATAGAAATGGCCTATGATAACTTGGAGGAGGAAAGTGCCTATATCTTAAGTTTAAAAAAATATTTTATAACCCATTTAAAACGATTATTTCCCACGGTATATTTCAACGGTTTATCTGAAGATCTTAAGAAGAGTAGTTATACTCTGGTCAATGTAGCTTTGCCACTGGAGGACTCCAAGTCCAAATTACTAGATTTTCACTTAGATCTAAAGGGTATTGCTTGCTCCAAAGGAAGTGCATGTCAGGCTGGAGCAGGTTTAGGGTCTCATGTTCTTGGTAACTTAAAGCGCTCTGAAGCCATAAAAAAACTACCATCACTGCGGTTTTCTTTTTCCTCTTTTAATACTTTTGAGGAGATCGATTATGTAATTGAGTGTTTGTCAGAACTTAAAAACTAAATATCCTCTAATTTAGATTGTATTTTCGAAAAAAGATAGTTTTATAAATCGACTTGTTTCCGACATTGTCCTCTACCTCCAATTCTAGCTCGTGCTTGGCTTGTTCAAAAACTTTATCTGAGAAATCATAGGTGAGTAACTTGAGTTTAGGTTCGTATTCAAACAGTGCCCATTGGCCATTGATTGTTCCTGTGTAGGATTTGATCCCTGAAAAATCATCAGAGATTTTTATTTTTATAAACTTTAGCTTGCTAAGCCATTGATTGGCTCTAAAATTGGATGGAGATATTTTGGGGGCGACAGAGTCCCTTGCAAGGGTGAAGTCTCCCATGTCTTTTACTTTGGTTTTCCAATGGCCTTTATCAACCGTGGTGGGTAGAAAAGATAGTTTATTTCCTGTTTTTTTGGCTATAAAAGTTTGCCTTAGTTTTATAGTATCCTTTTCATTTATCTTGAAGTGGATTTCATAGGGGTTGTTGAATGGAAACAAATTTGGACCGATACTTATGACGTTATTAGCCTCTTTAATTTGAGTAATTGCATTTTCAAAAAAAGTTTTTTTAGGGAAAAAGACCTCTTTGTCACTCAAGTTCAGGATATAATCTAACCTAGGCTCAATCAGTTTACCCTCAAGCATTTTATTTGGAATTTTCTTTTTTGTTCCCTCAATGTACATTTCGATGTAAGAAGCATTACCCGAAAAATCTTCAATGACAACCCTTACTTGATATGATTTTCCCAACTCAATATTGAAAAGACCCTCATCGGTCAAAGACTTCATAAAAGTTAGGGGCTTGTGATTCTGAAAAAATAATTTTTGGATTTTTTTCTTTTTTTGTTTGTAAGTAGGGTAGTCTAAATTGACGAATAATTTTTCGGAATCAGAGTAATCCAGTTGGTCAAACTCGTAATGGACTATTGTTTTTCCATTGATGTCCACTCTTGCTTTGTAAATGCCATTTCTGCTGTAACTCAAATCTTGTCGGTCAAACATCCTCAGCCCAAGTCCCATTATTCCTGAGGAGTTGATCGTTTGGGTATGGTAAGTACTATCATTTACTTTGTTCAGTAAAACAAATTCTGAGTGCATCAGTATGTTATTCTTTTGAGGATAAAACAAAAATAATTGCTGAATTTGCGGTCTCTGACTGTCTTTAATGGGAAAGTTGAACAGAAGTGGGTTTATAGGCTTTTGACTTTCTGTATCTCTAATTTCAAAATGTAAATGGGGCCCGGAGGAACTACCTGTATTTCCCGAATAACCAATTACTTCTCCGGCTGCGATGGTAAACTCTCCTTTTTTGGGGAATTGTTGGATGGTGTATGACTCCTTTTCATATTGTATCGATTTAATATAAGCTTCTATTTTGGGGCTAAATTTTTTAAGATGGGCATATACCGATGAGGTTTGATCATGATGGTCTACATACAAAGCTTTTCCATACCCTCCAAGTGAGACCCTGATCCTACTGATGTGTCCCGGTGCGATACTTTTTACTTTCCAACCCTCTTTTCCTTGGGTTTTGATATCGATGCCTAGGTGAAAATGAGTATTTCTTGGCTCTCCAAAAGTTCCTGACAGGGAAAATGGAAGGTCGAGGGGTGAAACAAAATCAGTGTTGGTTTGTCCCCATAAGAAAAATGCTATGTGAATGACAACTACAGAGCAAATATGTTTTATTTTCATTTCCAAAAAAGTACCCTGACAAAAATACATTTTTTGAGAGTATATGTTCAAATCATACGAAAATGGTTATTTAAAAATATCTTAAAATTATTAATTTAATTTAATGATAGATATGATCTAAAGTTTTATTGGAGAACTGAATTTTGTAATGACTCTCAAATTAAAACAATTGATGTTTTTATTAATTACTTGAGGTTTGGTTTAATTTTGATTATTCCTTTACCGTATCCTTTTAATGGATATCTGTTTCTTGTTGGTGTTTCCTAGCTTTTATTTATCATTTGAGATTCCTCATTGGTGACTATCAAATTATTAAGTTGGATCAGCTCATTTTTGTATCCTTCAAATTTGATATAAACCATAGAAAGCAAATATTTTTTGAGTTTTAATAGGTATTCCGTCTTCAAGATTTCTAATAAATTTAACCTTTCAAACAATGCGATTGAAGAAATATAAACTATAGATACTTAATTAATTTTTTTCATCCTATATATCGACACAGAGGAGACCATTTTTCCTAATGAATAGATGGTGATCTCCCTGTTAAAGTTTTTAAAATATATATCATAAGACAAAATTTTCGGAATGAATCCCTACTTTTGTAATGTAAAGTTTTGACCATCTTAATTAAGGTTTTGATGAATAATTTTGATGTTTTAGAAGAGAGAATTTTTCAGTTACTCAATAAATTAAAGGAAAACCATCTGTTGATCAACAAATTGGAAGCAGAAAACCAAGAGTTTAGTATAGAGTCTTCTTCCCAAAAGACAGAAATATCAAAACTCAAAAAAGATAATGAATCCTTGAGGATGGCTAATGCATTACTTGGCAGTAAAGAAAGTAAAGCGATTACCAAGCGAAAAATAAATAGTTTGATTAAGGAAGTAGATTTTTGTATAAACCAGCTCTCAGAGGTTAGATAAATCATGAGTGAAAAATTAAAAATTAAATTAACTGTTGCTGATAGGGTATATCCATTGACTATTTCGCCAGATCAGGAGGCTTCTTTGAGAGTTTCAGCAAAAAAAATAGACGAGATGACCAAGCAATTGGAGGAAAACTATGCGGTTCGTGACAAACAAGACGTTTTAGCCATGTGTGCACTGCAGTATGCTGCTCAATTGGAAAATCAGCTTGAAAATAATACTACGAAAGATGAGCCATCGAATAAAATCAATGAATTAATTGAGTTGATCGATTTACATCTTTCTAATTACTAAGTTCTTTACATAAAATACATACTGCCTGTATTGGTGATTTTTTGATAAACTCAACGAGCTTTAA
>CAJWAY010000100.1 GCA_913020685.1 uncultured Flavobacteriaceae bacterium | reverse complement strand
AAAATCAAAGTAGAAAATCATCATCTTTATGATTTAGCCTCACTGACCAAGATCACCGCAACGCTACCTCTGATTATGAGGGAGGTAGATCTTAATAACTTTAGTTTAGATACTTCACTTAAAAATTTTATGCCTGAGTTAAAGGGTTCGAATAAAGCCAATCTGAGCGTAAAAGAAGTATTATCGCATTATGCCAGGCTCACCCCTTGGATTCCCTTTTATAAAGAAACACTTGACGAGAAAGGTAAACAACTTAAAAAATTTTACCGTAATCGCAATAAATATCGATATGATATTCCTGTAGCCCAGCAACTTTACCTAAGATCAAATTATAACCAGATAATTGAAAAGAAAGTAATAGAAAGTCCTCTCCTGGATTCACTCTACTATAGATATTCTGACTTGCCTTATTATCTTTTTAAAAATTATTTTGAAAGAAAATACAAGAAACCACTTGATGATTTGGCCCATGAATTTTTATATGAACCTCTGGGATTAGAACGTACCCTTTTCAATCCGTGGAAAGTAATGTCAAAGGATGAAATTGTACCATCCGAGATAGATAATTATTTCAGACATCGTGAATTACGGGCTTATGTTCATGATATGGGTGCCGCAATGCAAGGAGGGGTAGGAGGTCATGCAGGATTATTTTCTAACGCTGAAGAAGTGTATAAAATTATGCAAATGTATCTGCAAAAGGGGAAGGCTAACGGTCATGAGTTTATTACATCCAAAACCCTAAATGATTTCAATCGATGTTACTATTGTAAGCAGGGAAATAGGAGAGGGGTTGGATTTGATAAGCCCCAGTTGGAGGGAAATGGTTCTACCTGTGGTTGTGTCTCGGAAATCAGTTTTGGGCATATGGGTTTTACGGGGACTTATGCCTGGGTAGATCCAGATCAAGAATTGATTTTCGTATTTTTATCTAACAGAACTTACCCAAGCATGTCAAATAATTTGTTGGAAAAAAACAATATAAGAACTCGAATGCAAGAGTTGGTTTACAAAGCTTTAATTAACTAAATCATGAATATTTGAAAATTGTAATTGTATGTTATCCTACCTTCGGGGGGAGTGGTGTGGTCGCAACCGAGCTAGGACTTTATTTGGTCAAAAAAGGTTATGAAATCCATTTTATAACTTATAAACAACCGGTGCGAATCCAAAATCTAACCTACGGTTTACACTTCCACGAAGTACATGTGCCTACCTATGATTTGTTTAAATACCAGCCTTACGAGCTGGCCTTGTCTAGTAAGATTGTTGATGTGGTTAAAAAACACAAAATTGATTTGCTCCATGTTCATTATGCAATTCCCCATGCCTATGCGGCCTATATGGGTAAGAAAATGTTAGAAGATGAAAGTATTCAAATTCCTATGATTACTACCCTTCACGGTACAGACATTACTCTTGTGGGAAGCCATCCTTTTTATAAAAAAGCGGTGCAGTTCAGTATAAATCATTCCGAATATGTAACAGCGGTTTCAGACAGCCTTAAACAAGATACCGAGCGTCTTTTTGACGTTACCACAAAAATCCAGGTCATCCCAAATTTTATCGATGTTGAAAAGTTTAAATTTAATACTGTGCCTTGCGAAAAATTTCAAATTGCTCCTGATAATGAGTTGATCATTACCCATATCAGTAATTTTAGACCCCTCAAAAGGGTTATTGATGTTCTTAAAACCTTCAAAATTATTAATGAGCAACTCAAAGTCAAGCTATTAATGGTTGGTGATGGACCTGAGAAGGAACGGGCTAAACGTTATTGCAAATCCCAACAAATGGAAAATGCCGTTTTGTTTTTGGGAAATAGTAATCAAATAGATGAAATACTTTGTTTTTCTGATCTGTTCCTTTTACCCTCAGAACAGGAGAGCTTTGGCTTGGCTGCACTTGAAGCCATGGTTCATCGCGTACCAGTGGTTTGTTCCGATGCAGGGGGTTTGCCCGAAGTTATTGAAAATGGAGTTTCTGGTTTTCTTTGCCCTGTAGGTGACATTGATGACATGGCGCATAAAGCTATTCATATTTTAGAGGACCATGAGCGTCATAAAGTTTTTAAAGAGCAAGCCTATGAATCCTCAAAAAAATTCGAGATGGAAAAAGTGATTTCTAATTATGAATCACTTTACACGGAAGCAAAACAAAATTATCTTGGATGATATATGCTGGAGGCATTTTTGTATATAGTTGCCTTATCAAAAGTCATTTTTTTGGTTTTAAACTGCGTGTAAAGCTCCATTTGATCTGAATAATGTTTTGAGTCGGGATCATCAGAGCTTCCATAAGAAATTACTGACTCTATTTCTACACCATTGGGAGTAAATTTGACCATCTCTATATATGACTCACCACTGACCACTTTTGATTTCCCGTCTTTGTAGGGGACCGATGCCATCGAGGTGATTACATCAGGTAATCCGAAAACTGCTAACTCCTTGTCTCCTCTTACCAATTTTTGGTAGGTTCCCAACTCTACTTGAGTTTGACCAAAGTGTTCGAGCATATGCTCTTGAGTCTCCAACAGCGCTTTGTAAAGAATACTTTTTGTAAAAACTTTAGGCTCAGGAAGTTTTTTATAGTATGGGCGGAGTTTGGAGTATAAAATTCCATATGCTCCAGCACCATATGAATCTGCAGAGGCACGACGATCCCAGTTTTGAATTTGTTTTAAAACGGACCCGACTTTGGGGTAATTTTCCGGGGCCATTCGAAAAAGAGAATCGATATTCATCCAACTATAGTGAAAGGGTTTTGGAAATTGGTGATCGTACTTAATCTTTTTAAAATCATTAAAATCAAGTCTTTGGTGTTGATCAATCAAGTGTTTGATGCGTTTAGAGCGATTGTTGTCATAAGTTTCAAACCCCATGTCTTTGGCAAAGAAAGCCTCATTGGGATTATCGAGTGAATCCGAGGATCTAAAAGGGGAGTGGTTGGCGTTGTAAAAATATCCTGAACTGGGTTGAATAACCTGAGGTAATTCTTCAATGTCATAGGTGCTTGTCCAAAGTGTCTTTTTGGTATTACCGGGAACTACATTGGCCCAATCATAACCAGGAGTTCGCTTTGGGATCAAACCATTGGATATATAAAAAATCGTATCGTTTTTATCGGCATACCCTATATTGTAACCAGGTAGACCTTTAATTTTTAGAATTTCATAAAATTCACTGAAATTCTTTGCTTTATTCATTCGCCACCACTGCTCCAGTGCTTTTATTTCAAATAAAGAGGGGGTTCTTATAGAAAAATATCCTGAATCATTTTTTAGGGTCGGACCATAGATACTTTCAAAATATTTTTTAGAGACTTTTAGGGGAATACCCAAAAGTTTAACCAACACTTTTGCCTTATATTTTTTTAGTTTTAAGTACTGATTGTCCACTCGGTAATATCTCCTTTTTCTGGGATGCATTTCCAATTTAAAAACATCTGTTTTGTCGGGAATATTGACCGTATGTGCCCAGGCTATATTTTTATTGGCGCCGATAAATATACTGGGACTACCTGCAAACAAGGCCCCAATGATATCAGTTCCCTCTTCACTGCAAAGATGAACCTCATACCATGAGGTCGGACCATCAAGGGGTTGATGGGTATTGATTGCCAAATAGGTATTGCCGTCTTTTGTTTTGGAGCTGTTAAATCCAAAAGTATTGGAGCCTTTCACCTCGTCATCTTCCGGATTGTAGATCAGTTTATTTCCAAGAATTTTTTTTACCCAATAATCTCCTTTAGATGACACAAAGAGTTGCAATTGTGAATAAAGAAACATTTTTTTTGGGGTGATGGGGAAAAGTTTTTTACTTAAAACTTTTTTAGGATGGAGCTGGGCGTAACGGTTCAATCCCTGACTGTAGGCCTCCAAAACCAATTTGTATTCTGGGCTTATCTCCTTTTCATATTTTTGATCAAAAAGACGATCACTGCCAATGAATTGGGTAACAAAATCGATTCCATAGCCCTTTTTACCTATTACACCACTCAAAAGAGCATTTCCTGCTAGATAGCCTTCTTGGATGGTTTTAAAATCATCCTCTGCATGTGCCCATGCCAATCCATAGGCCAACTCAGCATCTGTTTTTGTAAATATATGAGGTACCCCATAAGCATCTCT
>CAJWAY010000099.1 GCA_913020685.1 uncultured Flavobacteriaceae bacterium | reverse complement strand
CTCCATACATCAAAAATTTACAATAGCTGTCATAATAGTAATCTCTATCATAGTAGGGAACCTCAACCTCTGGAGGAGTCCTACTCATCCAGTGTTTTAAAAACTCATAATCTTCGGTTGTAAGATCAAAAGACTCCTCCTTAGTGAAATGATCCGGAAAGATCAATCTTTTTAATATTTGATTCAATGCGCTGAGGGAAGCATAATTCTTTTTGGAAAAATCCATCGGAGTTGGAATTAATGTCCCCTCCTCGATAAAACCTTTTCCTTTGTGAAGGCCAAAAACATCATCCCTTTCCAATTCCATTTTGTAGACCCTCTCAGGCTGCCGATAAATGACTTTGCCCCCCTCAGAGAAAAATACAAACTCCGGGCTTTTGTCATTGTTTCCCGCACCGGAGAACTTATGATAAATCTGAAAATCATGAATCCCCTTTTCTGCAAGACCTCTGTTGATCTTGTCCCGTCCCAAAAAATCGAAAAGATAATTGTAGGCCTGATTATCGCTCACCAAAAATAATTTTTTGATCAAATGGGAAATGGTGAGTTTACCATTGGGGTGGGTACTGTCCAAGACTGCCAAAGTCTTTTGACTTTCGTCCACTATCTCAAAAGGCGAGTAGGGAGAGATCTCTACTCCTTGTCTTTGGAGTCTTCTTATTTTTTCCAATGCCAAAATCGCTACCGGAAGCTTGACCGTACTGGCAGGATAAAAATAACGCTTGGGATTTTCTTGATAGCTAAATTCCTTAAAAATGGGATCCCCCACTTTGTCTCTTTGAATTTGAGTGTACAGGATTTGTATTTCGTGTGCCGCTTCATTGGAGCGTATTTTTTGAATCAAAGAATCCTCACTTTCATTGAGCAACCGGGTCAAGACATTTTGATCTTTTTTGAAATCAGGCCCACACCCAGTTAACAAACTCAGAAATGCAATCATTCCCAATAAGACGTAATTTTTTTTATTTGCGATCATCAAAAGTATTCCTCTGCTTTTCTGTTTAAAAATAACTGAGTTTAAGCACTCTTAGCATGTAATTTATTAAATTGAACTAAATTTAACCTCAATTGTAATATGAAAAAACTTAACCTCGGCTTCTTTATCGTTTTATTGATTGGCTGTAAGTTTATTTATGGTCAAAAAGTAGCATTTGAGGAATACGACCTCGAAAACGGTCTTCATGTAATTTTACATCGGGACAACTCAGTGCCCATAGTCACTACCTCCGTGCTATACCACGTGGGTTCCAAGGATGAAAACCCTGAAAGAACTGGTTTTGCGCATTTCTTCGAACACCTTCTGTTTGAAGGCACCAAAAACATTTCAAAGGGAAAGTGGTTCAGTATAGTCACCGGTAATGGGGGTTCCAACAACGCCTATACAACCGATGATTTTACATACTACTATGAGAATTTCCCTTCAAATAATCTCAAGCTCGGCCTTTGGATGGAATCCGAACGCATGCTACATCCCATCATAGACCAAACCGGAGTAGACACCCAAAACGAAGTGGTCAAAGAGGAAAAACGGATGCGCTACGACAACAGCCCCTACGGAAAATGGAATGAAGAAGTCAAATCATATTTATATGAATTGCACCCATACAGCCAAACAACCATCGGGAAAATGGAGCATTTGGATGCAGCTACCCTCGAAGAGTTTATGGCCTTCAATAAAAAATACTACATCCCCAACAACGCCACTTTGACGGTTGCTGGTGACATTGATATTCCCCAAGCCAAAGGGTGGATAAAAGACTATTTTGGACCCATACCCAGAGGTCCAGAAATTCAACGAAGCTTTCCAAAAGAACTACCCATCACAGAAACCATCAAAGCAGAGGCCTTTGATCCCAACATTCAAATACCCGCAGTCTTTTTGGCCTACAGAACACCAGGGCGAAACTCTAGAGACGCTAGAGTGCTCGACGTAATTTCGACTTACCTCAGCCAAGGAAAAAGTTCTAAACTCTATAAAAAATTGGTGGACGAAAAAAAAATGTCACTTCAGGTTGCCGCTTTTAATCTGAACAACGAAGACTACAGCACCTATGTAATCTTGAGTTTACCGCTGGGGGAGAACACTCTGGAAAATTTGATCACTGAAATTGACGAGGAGGTCTCAAAAATTCAAAAAGAACTGATCTCCAAAAAAGACTATCAAAAATTACAAAATCAGTTTGAATCCGAATTTGTCAATTCTAATTCTACCATTGAGGGAATTGCGAATTCACTGGCGGAATATTATGTCTTTTACGGTGGAGACACCAACCTGATCAATAAAGAGTTGGATCTTTACAAGTCCATCAGTAGGGAAGAAATACGCGATGTTGCGCAAAAATACCTCAACACGAACCAGCGATTGGAATTACACTATTTACCTGAACCCCAAAAAGAAGAAAAATGATAAGACTCCTAATATTATTAGTTTGCGTTGGCTTTTTAAGCAATGCACAGGCACAAGTTGATCGATCTGTACAACCCCAGCCAGGGCCCGCTCCGCAGATTAACTTTGGAACACCGAAAGAACACCAATTTAAAAATGGTCTGACCCTAATGGTGGTAGAAAACCATAAACTACCTCAAGTTTCCGTTTCCCTAAGTATCGACAACCCCCTTGCCGTAGAAGGTGAAAAAGCAGGTTTGTCGGGACTGTTGAGCAGTATGATGGGAAAAGGATCCAAAAATATACCCAAAGATGAGTTCGAGGAAGAAGTAGATTTTATGGGTGCCCGACTGGGTTTAAGTGCCCAAGGCGGATATGCTAGTGCTTTAAAACGCTATTTCCCTAGGGTTTTTGAAATGATGGCCGATGCTGTCCTAAACCCCCATTTTCTGGAAGAAGAATTTCAAAAAGAGGTGGACAAAACCTTAGAAGGTTTAAAAGCCTCCGAAAAAGATGTAAAAACCTCAGCACGCAGGGTAGAAAATCTCCTTTCCTATGGTAAGGATCATCCCTACGGCGAATACATTTCGGAGGAGAGCATTAAAAGGGTGTCACTAAATGATCTCGAGCAATTATATCAAAAAAACTTTCACGCTCAAAACGCCTATATCATCATAGTTGGAGATATTGATTTTGAGACCGCAAAAAAACTAACCAAAAAATATTTTGGCAAATGGGCCAAAGGTCAGGTCACATCGATGACCTTCACCAAACCGGAAAATGTAGCACAGACCCAAATTGCATTTGTGGAGATGCCCAATGCTGTTCAATCTGAAGTTTCGGTTGTCAGCACTGCAAATATAGACAGAAACAACCCGGATTTCTATGCACTGACGATTGCCAACCAAATCTTGGGTGGTGGTGGAGAAGCCCGGCTATTCCTCAACTTGAGAGAAGACAAGGGCTATACCTATGGGTCCTATTCTCGTTTTAATATCAACCACAAAACCAAGTCACGATTGCGGGCTTTTGCCGCGGTTCGCAATGCCGTGACCGACAGTGCTGTAGTGCAACTACTCTACGAAATTGACCGTATGGGTAAAGAAATGGTTACCGACGGAGAGCTCAAACTGGTTAAAGAAAAATATGCGGGTTCGCTGATACGTTCTATGGAGGACCCCGAAAACATCGCCAGTTTTGCTTATAACACCAAGACACAGAACTTGCCGGCCAATTTCTATAACAACCTTTTAAAAAACATGCAAAAGGTGACAAGAGAAGATATTTCCAGCGTATCCAAAAAATACTTTGACCCTAAGCTGATGCGGGTGGTTGTCACCGGAAAAGGAAGTGATATTTTGATCCCATTGGAAAACATTGAATTCAATGGTCAGAAATTAGAAGTGCTCTATTATGACAAATATGGAAATGGTACAGACCGACCCGAATTTTCTAAACCCCTGCCGGAGGGTTTGACTGCCAAGAGTGTGATGGACGGCTATATTGAGTCCATCGGAGGTAAAGACAAATTGGAAGGTGTAAAAACTAAAGCTTCTATTTCAGAAGCCAGTATGCAAGGCATGACCATTCAGGTCTCAAACCGACAAACGACTAAAAAACAAATGCGGGTAGAGGTCAGTATGATGGGTAATGTAATGCAAAAAACGGTAGTAAACAAAACCAAAGGTTACAATGAAATGCAAGGACAAAAAATGGAAATGAAAGGGGAGGAACTGGAGAACACTCTCAAAGATGTATCCATTTTTCCCGAACTGGAAATTGACCCCGATCAAATTTCATTGAAAGGAATCGTATCTGTTGATGGAGTTGACGCCTATGAAATCAAATGGTCGGACAACAAAAC
>CAJWAY010000098.1 GCA_913020685.1 uncultured Flavobacteriaceae bacterium | reverse complement strand
CTGCAATTTCTTGATTTTCTGAATTTGCCCTGCAAAGAAAACATTTTTTTCCGGAAATTTCAAACTTAAAATCCTGTAGGCTCTTATTGCTTTTTTATACTTTTTTTGTTTTAGTAAAATTTTGGCCAAGCTCTCAGTCATCAATTCTTCAGAATTAAAATCCACTTTAATCACTGAATCAATGGTTTCTGTATTTTCGAAGGGAGAGATTTTAGGGTCAGCTTCAATGAACCTATCAATAATTGATAATTTATTTTTTAAAGGTTCTGATTTTTTAGATTCTTCTTGGTACTGTATGATTTGGTTTTCTTCTGTGTATTTAATCCAATCTAAAAAACTCAGCTTGAGATCCTTTGAAACAGGAACTCTCTTGTTGGATTGAGATTTTAACTTTTTTTCTTTTGCAGGGGCTTGAGGATTATTTTGAACCTTTTTTGGTGTAATTGTTAGTTTAGTGTCTTTTACTTTTTTTGTAGATTTAAATTTAGATTCAATTTTTTGCTTCAGTAATCCCCTATTAGCTGTGTAAAGCGCCAATTGATTAAGGGCTATATCAAGCCCATTTTTATTTTGGTCTTTGAGGGATTTAGTCAAGAAAAAACGTGGTAGTTGAAAATATGGATATTTTTCAATGAGGAGTGCCATCTGAGAAACCAATATTTCGTCTTTAGAATCGTAGTTTTCTATAAACTTGTCAAATTTTTCTCTATCCATTCTCCTTACCACTTAGCAAGTGTTGCGTTAAATATGTCTTGGGTAATCCTCTCAAAAATTTCATCATGTGCTGGTCCCTGAATGTCATAGAGTTGTTTTTCGGCAGGAAAATCATAAAAAAATGAGAATTGACTTTCGAAATCATCTTCTTCGTTTTTGGTGTTGAAATAGCGAAGGTTCACATTCATCGTCAGTCGGTTTTGAGCAGCTGTAAGTTTTGCGGTTGATGTCATTGGGGTTATACTGTATTGAGTAATTTCTCCTTCGTAAACTAAATCACCGCCTGCGTTTACCAAATTCAGATTCGTCTGCCCTAAAATAATATCTTGAAGTGCAAGGGTAAAATCTCTGTCCAATCCTGGCTCTACTGTAGAGCCTGGTCTACTGCCAGCTTGATTTTCAAAAAAATTGACTTGGAAAGTCGATGCCCCGGAAGGAATTGATGCTCCGGTAAAGGAGTATATTCCGCAACCTTTCAGACCAATAAACAAAACAAAAAAAAGATTGATGAATATTCTATTCATTTTCGTCGTCTTGTAGATCAAATTGTTTGATTTTTCGATACAGGGTCCTTTCTGAAATACCCAGTTCATTTGCCGCTATTTTTCTTTTACCCTTACTTCTTTTCAGAGCTTGCTTAATCATTTCAATTTCTTTCTCTAATAAAGATAAGGGTTCCTCTTCAATTACCGTTTCGGCATAGTCGTATTGATTGATTGGAGTAGTGTTGCTGAGTGTTTGAGCTTTGCTTTCTGGGTTAATGAATTCAACAGTTTTGTTTTGATCTTTTAGCTCACCATATATTTTTTTGATCAGATCAGGATTGTTTTTTTGGACCGATGACATATTTTCACTCTCCATCAACTCATGGGTAAGTTTTTTCAAGTCATTGAGATCATTCTTCATATCGAAAAGAACTTTATAGAGAATTTCTCTTTCTGAAGAAAAATCAGCTTCTTTATCAAATCGGTCAATCACAGCAGGAAGTTGAGACCCTGAGTTGGGAAGATAATTTTTCAGGGTATTGACATCAAGGGTTCTGTTTTTTTCCAAAACAGAAACTTGTTCAGCTATGTTGCGCAATTGTCTAATATTGCCACTCCATCTGTATTCCTCCAAAAATCTTTGTGCATTTTCATTCAATCTGAGCGTGGGCATTTTATACTTCTGAGCGAAATCAGAAGCAAACTTTCTAAATAAAAGAGGGATGTCTTGTTTTCTGTCTCTCAGTGGTGGCAAGTGAATTTCTACTGTGCTCAATCTATAAAAAAGGTCTTCTCTGAATTTCCCTTTTTTAATGGCTTCATTCATTTTTACATTTGTGGCTGCAACAATTCTTACATCTGTTTTTTGGACTTTTGAAGAACCTACTTTTATGAATTCTCCATTTTCTAATATCCTAAGAAGCCTTACTTGTGTGGCCAAGGGAAGTTCTCCCACTTCATCGAGAAAGATGGTTCCACCGTCAGCTACCTCAAAATAACCACTTCTGGTGGTGGTGGCACCTGTAAAAGCCCCTTTTTCGTGACCAAAAAGCTCACTGTCAATCGTGCCTTCAGGAATTGCACCACAGTTTACGGCAATGTATTTAGCGTGTTTTCTTGGTGAGAATTGATGGATTATTTTTGGGATACTTTCTTTACCCACACCACTTTCGCCAGTAACAAGAACAGTAATTTCTGTGCCAGATACGAGTAAAGCTTTGTTCAGAGCTCTGTTAAGGCCATCATCGTTTCCGATTATTCCAAAACGCTGTTTGATGTGTTGTATCGATTCCATAATTTAAATTGATGATGAGTGACTCATTGCAGTCCCGATTAGTGTGGCAGAAGTCACTTCTTCGATCTTAACGTCAACAAAATCTCCTACTTTATATTTATCTTTGGGAAAAACAACTACAGTATTTTGACTGGTTCTTCCACTCCAAAATTCACTAGATCTTTTGGAGCTTTTTTCAATTAGTACGCACACTGTTTTTCCAATAAAATCTTTTGTTCTGTATTCACTGTGAACTCTTTGCAAGTCAATTATTTCTTGGAGTCTCCTTTTTTTCGTTGTTTCTGAGACATTATTTTCAATCTTTTTGGCAGCTAGGGTTCCTGGACGCTCTGAGTAGGCAAACATAAAACCAAAATCATATTTAACATAATTCATTAAGCTCAGGGTGTCTTGGTGATCTTGCTCTGTTTCTGTTGGAAAACCTGTAATCATATCGTGAGAAATGCCACAATCGGGAATGTTTTTACGAATATTATCGATCAATTCGAAATACTCCTCTCTAGTGTGCTGTCGGTTCATTTTTTTTAGAATATTATTACTTCCGGATTGCACAGGCAGGTGGATATAATTGCAAATGTTGTCATATTTTGCCATAGTATGAATAACATCAAGTGACATATCTTGTGGGTTAGAAGTGGAAAAACGAATTCTTATATCTGGATGGGTTTTTGCCACCAATTCTAGCAAGTTAGAAAATCTAACCGCTGTTTTCTGTTGAAGAGTGGTAGCTTTTGAGAAGTCTTTTTTCAATCCGCCACCATACCATAGATAGCTATCGACATTTTGCCCTAAAAGTGTAACTTCTTTATATCCATTTTGAGCCAGTTGAGCAATTTCTTCCAATATACTTTTGGGATCCCTGCTTCTTTCTCTTCCCCTGGTAAATGGTACAACGCAAAAAGTACACATATTATCACATCCTCTGGTAATAGTAACAAAAGCAGTGATACCATTGGGGGCTAATCTCACAGGAGCTACATCACCATAGGTTTCTTCTTTGGATAGGATCACATTTACGGCTTCTCTATCTGCCTCGGCCTCTATTAAGAGATTTGGGAGGTCTTTGTATGCATCTGGACCAACCACTATATCCAACATTTTTTCCTCATCAAGAAATTTATGTTTAAGACGCTCTGCCATGCAACCTAATACCCCGATTTTGAGATTTTTATTTTTACGTTTAAGCCCATTAAAAAGTTCAAGTCTTTTCCTTACAGTTTTTTCGGCTTTTTCTCTTATTGAGCAGGTGTTTACTAAAATCAAGTTGGCATTTTCCAGTTTTTCGGTGAGTTCATAGCCCTCTTGGTTCAAAATGGAAGCAACAATTTCACTGTCAGAAAAGTTCATCTGACAACCATAAGATTCAATGTAAAAATGCTTTTTGGCTTTAAATGAATTATTGTTTTTTTTTAACAAAACACCTGTATTTGGTAGGGAACTTCCTTTTGTCATTACGGCACCGTTAAAAGCATAAGGGTCTTTTATCGTGATATTTGTCATTACATTTAGGATCGATATTTCTTTTGCAAATATAATTAAAACTGCCTTTTTGTCATGTTTTAATTTGGGTTTAATTTCTGGAGTTTAATGATACTACAAGGTAAGTAGAATCTATTTTCAAATTTGATTCACCTAAAACAAGTAATCAATTTCTAAAATGAACGTTACACCAAGATATGGTAGCACCTCTTTGGCCTGATAATTAAAAATAAAAAAGTTAATACTTCTAACCTTCTTATTATTACCGAATTCTTGTTCAAAG
>CAJWAY010000097.1 GCA_913020685.1 uncultured Flavobacteriaceae bacterium | reverse complement strand
TTGATTAATGGTTTGTTACATCATTTTGAACAGTTACCCCTGAATTCAAGCAATCGACCGGGTTTGGTTCATCGGATTGACAAAGACACCAGCGGTCTTTTGGTCGTGGCCAAAACCGATCAGTCAATGGCCGATTTGTCCAGACAATTTCAAGATAAAACCTCCTCAAGAAAGTACGTTGCTTTGGTATGGGGAGATGTCAAAGAAGATAAGGGAACCGTAGAGGGACACATTGGTAGGCATCCCCAAAATAGACTTCAAATGACTGTTTTTCCCGACGCCATTTCTGGTAAAATGGCCATTACCCACTATAGCGTAATCGAAAGGTTTGGTTATGTTACCCTTATCGAGTGCATTTTGGAGACCGGTCGGACGCATCAAATTCGTGCCCATATGAAATCCATAGGTCATACTTTGTTTAATGACCCCCGTTATGGGGGGGATAATATACTCAAGGGAACCAGTTATACCAAGTATAAACAATTTGTTCAAAATTGTTTTACGCTACTGCCGCGTCAAGCTCTTCATGCCAAAACCCTGGGGTTTGAGCACCCTTCCCAAAAAAAATGGATGGATTTTGAGGCTCCTTTACCGGAGGATATGGAAATAACCATTGATAAATGGAGAAATTACGTCCAACATAAGCATTTCTGATTCTTTTATCAGCCCAGACAATTCTTTTGAATTGGTTTTCAAACGAATTCCTTATAAATTTGAAAAAAACTCGAATATGAAAATGGTCATTTCACCGGCAAAATCGCTCAATTTTGACTCAAATTTGCCTACCGAACAAAATTCAAATCCTTGTTTTTTAGCCGAGGCTAATAGTATCAACGAATTATTGAAGAAAAAAACTCCAGTTGAACTTTCGAAATTGATGAAAATTTCAGAAAAACTCGGAGACTTGAACTGGGAAAGGAATCAAAATTTCAAAACACCTTTCAACAAGGAGAATGCCCGACCTGCAGTTTATTCTTTTGATGGGGACGTATATTCAGGATTGGATGTATACACGCTTCCCCTGGAAAAAATTAATGCACTCCAAAACAGCCTCAGAATATTGTCGGGGCTCTATGGTGTTTTGAAACCATTGGATTTAATTCAACCCTACAGATTAGAGATGGGTACCAAATTTCCAATCGGTAAAAACAAGAATTTATATGACTTTTGGAAGCAAAAAATCACCACTTTCATCAATGACGAATTGCAGGAAAACGAGCTGTTTGTGAATTTGGCCAGCAACGAGTATTTCTCGGCCATTGACGCAAAAGTTCTGAAGACAGAGGTGATCACTCCACAGTTTAAAGATTTTAAAAATGGCACCCTAAAGATGATCTCTTTCTACGCCAAGAAAGCTAGAGGAATGATGGTGCGTTATTTACTGGATAAGGAAAATGTAACAGCCAAAACGCTATTGGGTTTTGATTATGGTGGATATGCCTACAGTGAGGAACACACTGAATCTCCTTTATCCCCAGTTTTTATCAGATAACTTAGAGCAAAGAGGGTTCAATGCCCATGACATGGGTTTTGATGTATGATTCCAAAAATTCTTTATCTAATCCATCTGCTCCATTCAAATCTGACGATAAGATCAATTCCCTGTGGTTGAGCTCTAGGTACTGATTCAGCATGGGTATAGATTTAGGAGCGTAGCTGTAATGCCAAGGTTCATATTTAAAACCAGTTCTATTTTCGTCCCTGTTATAAGGAAGAAGGAAGCCATATTCTTTCGAATGTATTTCCATCCACTCCCTTAAAGTATTGTAAGGCCCATTATTGTGAAATTTTTGGGGAAGCAAAACATCACCCTCCTCGGGAGGCCCCGCATCAATGATATCAATATCAGTACCCCAATGATGGCGCGAAGTACCCGGAAGTGTGGAGTATTCGATGATTTTATCAATGGCTGCTTCATCATCCATGCCTTGACTTTTAAACCTTAAAAATTTATTGTTCCAAATATTTTTTTGTTTTTCAAAAGAACGATATGATGAAACCACTTTAATTGTGATCCCTTGCTTTAGTGCAGAAGCAGACATCTGCTGGAATGCTTTGTCTACCTCTGGTAGCAAAGCATAATTTTTTCCTACAAGCCTCGGATTTCCCTTTCCTATGAGTAAATGTGGGTCAGTATTCATGCTTTTATCGGGTTGAAGTTGGCTTAAGCCAACAATGGCAAAACCTGCTTTGATAAACTCTAATCGATTCATGATCAATAATTTATTGATACGATTTCAAAGACAATGATTAAGTTATGAGGCTTTTGTCTTTAAATTTATTCCTTTAAATTACACTAATTTCCGGGAGTCTAAAAAACAAATGATGACTGATGTCTAATTTTATCAAGTTTTAAAATCATTTGAACTGATTAGCTTATTATCTTTGAAAGGATGAAAAAAAATCTCTTACTCCTTTTTTTGTTGCCCCTAATGGTCATGGGTCAAGAACGCAAACTCATCAAGGGTCAATTGATTTACAGAAACCACAATGTTGTCGCTGCCAATGTGGTTAACAATACTGCCCAACTAAATACTATAACTGATGCAGAGGGTGCTTTCGAAATTCCTGTAGCTTTGGGAGACGAAGTTATTTTCTCCTCAGTTCAGTACTTGATTAGAACCGTTGAAATAACCCCCGAAATATTGAAAAAAAACAGATTGATCATCACAGTCAATGAAAAAATTAATGCTCTGGAAGAAGTTGTGGTAACACCGGAAAATACGGAAAAGTTTCTCGACCTCAAGGAAGAGGAGTTTGAATCATATGATTACAACAAAGATAAATCGACAAAATTAGAAAACACGATAGTCACTCAGGGACAACTCAGGAACGGACTCAATATCATCAATATTGCAAAATTGATAGCAAAAGCTGTTAGCAATAAGTCTCAGGAGGAGAAACAAAAATTAAAACCCAGTGAAATACTGACCTATGTTTTTAGCGATGAATTTTTTGTTAACGACCTTGCCCTGAAAAATGATCAGGTAACAGGTTTTTTAGAACATATCGATAAAAATTTACCTTCGCAACAATTACTCAAAACAGGTCAACAGTTTCAATTGATTGATTATTTGATCTCTGAGAGCCAAAAGTATATTGATAAATTAAATGAGAAATGACCAAGTTGTTTTTGGGTTTCTTCATTTATTTATTGGGGACAGTTTCATTTCACAATTTTTATGTTTCAACTACCTCTATACGATTTGTACCCGATGAAAAATCTTTACAGATCACAACCCAAGTTTTCCTTGATGATTTTGAATCGGTTCTTCAGCAAAATGGGCATGAAAAAACTAAACTGATACCAGAGGTAAGTCAGCAAGAGATTGACATTTTAGTTGAAGATTATTTACGAAAAAATATAACTTTCAAAGCTCAAGAAAAAACTATTGATTTTGAATTTTTGGGGAAAGTTTATAAAAATGATGTTTTGATAGCTTACATGGAACTGAAAATGGATTCAATTCAGTCCTCATTGAGTATTAAAAACACCATTTTCTTTGATTATTTACCAGATCAAAAAAACATCATTCACTTTAAGTTCGCTTCCAAAAGGAAAAGTTTTTTGGCAGTTTCCTCAAAATCTATTTTTGAAATCCCCAAGGATTTTTTTGACGCCTATAATTTACAGATTAAGTAATATATTGCACTAAAATATTCAACTTAAATTAATCACTTTATGACTACCACCAAAATTAACACCCTTTTTTTATATCTTTTATTTATCCAGGTTCCATTGGTAGCCCAAGTTTCAATAGACTCTATTTCAAGTGCAGGTCATTCCAACACCAATAAATTCAAACAGCTAAAAGAGGAATTGTCTACGCCCAACAGTTACAGAACAGCTTCTGGTGCTCCAGGAAGAGACTATTACCAACAAAAAGTGGACTATATAATGGACATTGAGTTGGATGATGAAAACAAAAAAATTTATGGAAAGGAAGAAATTACCTACACGAATAATTCACCTGATGAATTGAGTTATTTGTGGATTCAGTTGGATCAAAATATTCGTAAAAAAGATGCCCCTGCATTGGAAAAAAATGGAGAAGGTGCGGAGCCCATTCTTCGCGTTGAAACATTTGTCAATACATTTTTTAAAGAACCTTTTGATGGAGGATTTAATATTGATTGGGTAAAAGACGGTAATGGTATGCCATTAAGATATACTATAAACATGACTATGATGCGAGTGGACTTACCTCAGCCATTAAAAAGTGGAGCCCAATTCAAATTTTCAATTAAGTGGTGGTACAATATAAATAATCA
>CAJWAY010000096.1 GCA_913020685.1 uncultured Flavobacteriaceae bacterium | reverse complement strand
CAAAGCACTTTCGGGATTTTCAGTAATTGGATGACTGATCAGGGAGCTCCCACCCAAATACTGGAAAACAAAGATCTTTTGATAAAAGTGAGTCCCAAGGGTGGGTTGATAACGCTTGTTCGGCTCAAAAATTATACCGATTACCTTGATCAACCCATGGAATTGGTCAAAAAAGGTAATAGTCAATTCAACCTAAAGTTTACCACCAAAGATGGTCGAACACTCAATACCAAAGATTTTTACTTTACTCCTCAACTTAGTTCGAAAAATGGAAAACAAATACTATCTCTAAAAGCAACTATTGCACCTGACCAATATTTGGAATTTATTTATGCTGTTGATGCAGAGCGTTTTTTGGTTGATTTTACCATCCAATCCACGGGAATTGCCACTCTTCTGGACAGCAGGGAGCCGGCGATATTATCCTGGGAAACTAATGCTTACCGTAATTCCAAAAGTATTGACTATGAAGGACGCTACACTGAACTCACATACGGATATGATGGGGATAAAATAGATTATCTGTCCCTTAGCGGAAGCGATGAGGAGTCCCCAGAGGAAGTTCGATGGGTTTCTTTTAGACAACACTTTTTCAGTGCCATTCTGATCCCAGAAAAGCCGGTAGATCAACTCACGGTTACCACCGAAAATTTGGCAGATGACAGGTCATTGGACGAGGTTTTTACCAAAAAATTTGGTGTTCAAATCCCATTGGTATATCAATCTGGGGAGTTTGGAAGTCGGTTTGAATACTATTTTGGAACTACCGATTATCAAACTTTAAAATCATACGATAGAGATTTAGAATCATCTATTCCATTGGGATGGGGTATCTTTGGCTGGCTCAACCGATTTATCTTTTTACCTTTATTTGGATTCTTATCTTCCTTTTTACCGCATGGGATCGCCATTATCTTAATGACCATTATTGTTCGTTTGGCTATGTCACCCGTTACTTACAAGTCCTATGTTTCCCAAATTAAAATGAAAGTATTGCGGCCCGAAATTGAGGAACTGAACAAACAATACAAAGACAATGCAGTAAAGCGTCAGCAGGAAACGATGAGCCTATACAACCGTGCCGGAGCCAACCCTATGGCGGGTTGTGTCCCCGCATTGTTGCAACTCCCTGTTTTTTATGCTCTTTTCACTTTTTTCCCAGTTGCTTTTGAATTACGTAAAAAAAGTTTTCTTTGGGCTGACGATCTGTCTTCTTATGACTCGATCTTAGACCTAGGATTTAACATCCCATTTTACGGTGACCATGTCAGTTTGTTTCCAATTTTGGCCTCTATAGCGATCTTTTTTTATACCCAGATGACTACCGGCCAGCAATCCATGCCCCAGCAACCCGGTATGCCCAATATGAAGATTATCATGTACCTGATGCCACTAATGATGTTGTTTTTCTTCAACAACTATGCCAGCGGATTGAGTTTGTACTACTTTGTTTCTAACCTGTTGACCATCTTTTTGATGTTGGTGATCAAGAATTATATCATTGACGATCAAAAAATCCATGCCCAAATAGAGGAGAACAAAAAGAAACCCAAAAAGGCGGGAGGCTTTTCCGCACGTTTACAAAAAGCAATGGAACAAGCTGAAAAGCAAAAAAAAGCACGGGGTAGATAGGCCCTGTCTTAAGGATTAGAATTTAATTTGTTGGTTTAACTTTGTTCTATGAAAAAGAAAAGGGTTATTGTAGGTTTATCTGGTGGGGTGGACTCTAGTATAGCTGCCTATTTGCTTACTCAACAGGATTACGAAGTCATTGGTCTGTTCATGAAAAACTGGCACGACGAGTCGGTAACCCTCTCCAATGAATGTCCTTGGCTGGAGGATAGCAATGATGCTATGCTTGTGGCCGAAAAGCTAGGAATCCCTTTTCAAACTGTCGATTTAAGTGCTGAATATAAAGAACGCATCGTTGACTATATGTTCGAAGAATATGCTGCGGGAAGAACCCCCAATCCAGATATACTTTGTAACCGGGAAATTAAGTTTGAAGTTTTTTTAAAAATTGCTCTTTCTTTCGGTGCAGAATATGTGGCTACCGGCCATTATTGTCAAAAAGAAATAGTTTGTATCGAAAACAAGAGTATTTACCGCTTAATCAGCGGTGTTGATAGCAACAAAGACCAATCCTATTTCCTATGTCAATTGACTCAGAATCAATTGGCAAAAACACTTTTTCCAATTGGTCACATGCAAAAATCAGAGGTGCGTAAAATTGCCCGAAAACTGAATTTGGTTACGGCTGAAAAAAAAGACTCTCAAGGGCTATGCTTTATAGGGAAAGTGAGTTTGCCCGATTTTTTGAAGCAGCAATTGCAACCCATTGTAGGAAACATCATTGAAATAGCCAAGGAATTTTACAATGGCAAAGACCTTCCCAAAACCTTAACTGCCAAATCTCAAAAAATACGATATCAAGCTAAAGATGGAAAAATTGTGGGGACACATAATGGAGCGCACTTTTTTACTGTAGGCCAGAGAAAAGGCCTTGCTGTTGGGGGAACACCCCAACCTTTATTTGTGATTGATACCGATGTAGTGGAAAATGTTGTCTATGTAGGACAGGGTAAAAGTCACCCAGGTTTGTTTCGTAATGCCCTTAAAGTCCATTTGGATGATATACATTGGGTGAGACAAGATTTAATTAACATTCAAGAAAAAAAAATGGAGGTTATGGCAAGAATACGATACCGTCAACCCCTTCAAAAAGCTGCCCTTTTTTTTCATACAGATGCCCTGTATGTAGTGTTTAATCAACCTCAATCTGCTATTACCTCTGGTCAGTTTGTGGCTTGGTACAAAGACTCAGAGTTATTAGGATCAGGAGTTATTGCTTAGGCTTTTTGCTCGACACTTTCTTTAGAAAAAACAATTTCTACCTGATTATGGAGAATGTCCTCAAAGGTTTCTTTTTTCCGAATCAAATGAGATTTGCCATCATGCCACAGTACCTCTGCAGGTCTGTAACGGGAATTGTAGTTGCTGGCCATAGAAAAGCAATAGGCGCCACAGTTTCTAAACACCAATAGGTCTCCCTCGGTAATCTCTGCTATTTTTCGGTTGCTGCCAAAGGTGTCTGTTTCGCAAATATACCCTACCACGGAATAAAAGCGTTGTTTCCCGTTGGGATTGGAAAGGTTTTCGATATGGTGATAAGAACCATATAGCATCGGGCGGATCAGGTGGTTAAAGCCACTATCTACCTGAGCAAATACTGTAGACGTGGTTTGTTTGACTACGTTAACTTGAGTTACGAAATGGCCGGCTTGGCTGACCAAAAATTTTCCAGGCTCAAAAATCAGTTGTAGGTCATGTCCGTATTCCTTGCAAAAATTAACGAATCTTTTTGATAATTTTTCACCCAGCTCTTCGAGATTAGTTTCAATATCATTTTGTTGATAAGGAACTTTAAAACCACTACCAAAATCTATAAACTCAAGATTTTTAAAATGTTTTGCGGTATCGAATAAAATTTCGGCCGCATGTAAAAAAACGTCGATGTCTAATATATCGCTGCCAGTGTGCATGTGTATTCCGTTTATTTTCATGGCGGTGTTTTCTACGATTCGCAGTAGATGTGGTATTTGATGTATTGAAATACCGAATTTGGAGTCAATATGTCCAACAGAGATGTTGTTGTTACCGCCCGCCATTACATGGGGGTTGATGCGAATGCAGACGGGTATTTTGGAATGTTTAGCACCGAATTGCTCTAATAAGGAAAGGTTGTCAATATTGATTTGAACCCCCATTTTGGCAACTTCTTCTATTTCATTTAGGGAAACCCCGTTTGGAGTATAAATGATGGCATAGGGTTCAAAACCCGCAGCCAACCCTAATTTCACCTCTTGAATGGAAACAGTATCCAATCCCGAACCCAATTGCCGCATCAGTTTTAAGATTGAGACATTAGACAATGCCTTGGTGGCATAATTGATCCTAAGATTTCTTATGCTACTAAATGCAGAAGTCAATTTTTGATACTGAGAGGCTATTTTTGCTGAGTCGTATACATAGATTGGATTGCCAAACTCCGAGGCAATGGCCAATAAATCAAGGTTCGTCACTTTTATCCTAATTAATTGATGGCAAAATTAATCTCAAAAATTAAACCACTGTTTAAAAACATAATATGTTATAAAAATCAAACATATTGTTTTATATGTAACATTATACTTTTACACTAATCGTATATTATTCACTGCTGATTTATTATTTTTGGGACATAAAAATCAAATAATGAATCTTCACGAATATCAAGGCAAAGAGATTTTAGCCAGTTTTGGCGTAGCTATTCAAAACGGTATTGTAGCCAACAATTCTGATGATGCGGTTTCAGCAGCCCAAAA
>CAJWAY010000095.1 GCA_913020685.1 uncultured Flavobacteriaceae bacterium | reverse complement strand
TGAGCAATGAATATGCATTTTTTTTTGGCATTTTATATGTGAAGTCCTCAAACAATAGTGATTGCGCATAAATATCTATCGTTCCCAGAAAAAAGAGCAAAAGAAGGATATTTTTTTTCATCAATCAAGATAAACTAAATACATAACGCAAAAGTCAGAAACTTCTTATGCACTTACCCAAAAAAAAATTTGAATCCACTTATTTAAATTTGGGTTTAACAGTTCTTTCAAATTATATCTTTTAATATTGGACTATCTTATATATAATTTAAAAAGGGTCGCACAAAGCAACCCTTTTTTGGGGTGGAAGACCGGTTTCGAACCGGCGACCTCTAGAACCACAATCTAGCGCTCTAACCAGCTGAGCTACAACCACCATAAACAAAAGCAAATTTAATGATTTGTAGGTATAATTTAGAGTAAGCTATCAAAATTTTCAACCCCCAGTAGTCGATCTGTAGTAAATCCCTCTGCAGCATCCTTAAATATCAATCTTCCCATATTTTTAGCACGAGATTCCACACTTTCCAAAAAATTAAGAGAACTTATTGGTGTTTGCGGCCCTTCATTCTTTCCGTCATAAAACTGGCTTTTAAAGGCAAGAATGGCATCCATCTTTTGGGCTAAGAAACCCGTAATATCAACTACAAAATCTGGAGTAAGTTCCTCCCATTGTATATAATGAAAAACATGTTGTGGTCGGAAAGCAGACTGTTTTTTCCCATGGCCATTATAAGTTTCTAGACGTTTTAATCCACTTAAAAAACAGGCATGGGTAACCAAATCCGATGCTTTTGCGTGATCGATGTGACGATCTCTCTCTGCATTACACAAAACGACTTTTGGGGTATGTTCTCGTAATATGGTAATTAACTCTAATTGATGAATCTGATCATTAGAAATAAAACCATCTTTAAAATTGAGATTTTTTCTAAAACTAATGCCTAAGATTTCTGCGGCAGCCTCTGATTCCTTTGCTCTAAGTTCAAGGTTGCCTCTGCTAGACAATTCCCCCTTGGTAAGATCAACAATCCCAACTTTCTTACCCTGCGCGACGGCTTTAGCTATAACGCCACCGCAACCCAGTTCCACGTCGTCGGGATGGGCGCCAAAGGCCAATAAGTCAAGTTTCATAGACGTTGATTAAGAGCCATTACGTCCTCCTCAATCCAGTCGAGAACTTCTTCACTCAATGGAGCGGTACGTGGGGTAATGATTTTTTTAAGTTTTCCATCCGTACCTATTAAATATTTTTGAAAATTCCAGGAAACTGAGGAACTTTTGTGTCCGTTTTTACCAACCTGTGTAAGAAATTGATACAGTGGGTGCATAGCACTTCCCTTAACAGAAATCTTACTCATCATAGGAAATGTGACACCATAATTCTTTTCGCAGAAATTTGCGATTTCTTTATCACTACCAGGTTCTTGCCATAGGAAATCGTTAGCAGGAAATCCGACTACTACAAAGCCACTATCTTTGTAACGATCATAAAGCTTTTGAAGCCCTCTATATTGTCCTGTCAAGCCACATTTAGAGGCTGTATTGACTATCATGATTTTCTTTCCTCTTAAAATTTCAAAATCAAAAGTTTTTCCTGTTATGTCTTTGACTTTAAATTGATAGATAGTTTGATTCATATCATTATCTTTTTGGCAAGCACTAAGATTAAAAATTAAAACAAAAAAAGTAAATAGGGCAATATTTTTCATTACACAAATTTCGGATTTTATTTTGTTATAAAAAAATCAAAAAACGTTAAACAATAAAATCAGTGAATCTCTGCAGATAATTGGGCCTCCAATAATTTATTACAGATAGGTTTCAAATGCTCATATGAGCCTGTCTTTACAACACATTTTCCTGAATAATGAACAATATAAGCGCATTGTTCCGCCTGTTCATAGCTATGATCACAATGGGCCACGAGTGTTTTAATGACATGATCAAAAGTATTAACATCATCATTAAACAAAATGATCTCGTGTTCTCGGTTTACCTTCGTAAGAATGTCTAATTCACTTTCTTTCTCAATCTGTGGTTTATCAGTACTCATTTTTAGTAAAATAGGCCGCAACCCATTTGTTTTTTTTAAAATTACGAATAAATCTAAATCCCTCCGCTTCACAAGCATTTTGAATTATACCCAAATCTTCAACATAAAAGCCACTAATCACCAAATCGCCCAAATGAGCTAAAATTTTTGCATAATCTGGAATTTGTTGTAAAAGAATATTTCGAGAAATATTAGCCAAAATAAGATCAAATTGATTTTTCTGGGGAACAGAGTCATTCAATTTGGTAGTGATCTTAGTGCAATGGTTAAATCCTATGTTTTCATTTGTGTTTTCAACACACCAGGGATTATTATCCAAAGCTAGAATCGATCTGGCACCTCTTTTTTCAGCCAATATGGATAAAACTCCAGTGCCAGTTCCCATATCTAATACCCTTTTGTCAGTAAAGTTCAAGTCTAATAAAAAACAGATCATCATCTGAGTGGTTTCGTGATGACCAGTACCGAAACTCATTTTGGGGGTGATCACCAATTCGTAATCCACTTTTTCGGGAGGATGAAAATTTGCCCTGACTAAACAACGCTCCCCTACCCTTATTGGTGAAAAACTTTGTTCCCATTGGCGGTTCCAATTCTTTGGAGTAATGACTTTGGTATGCCATTCAATTTGCAAGCCATGAATTTCGAAAAGTTCAATTTGTAAAAATTCTTTTTCCTTAAAATCTTTTTGAGGGATATAAGCCATAAAACCAAATGGGCTATCGACAAAGGCTTCAAAACCCAACAAACCCATTTGTGCAGCCATAACATCCCGCCAAGGGTCAATTGGCTTAAGCCTGAGGTCAATTTCCAGGTAGGCTACCGCCATTTATATAGATTCAATGATAGCTATAAAATCCTCCGCATTGAGTGATGCACCCCCAATTAGTCCGCCATCAACATCGGGCTGTGAAAATATGGCTGATGCATTGGCTGGCTTTACACTCCCTCCATATAGAATTGAAACATCCTGTGCAAGATCTTCATCGTAATTTAAAGCAATCAAACCTCTTATGAAAGCATGAATATCTTGTACCTGCTCGGGAGAAGCAGTCTCACCTGTTCCTATGGCCCAAACTGGTTCATATGCCAAAATAATCTTGGACCACTCTGTTGAATTCAAATCAAAAAGTACAGCTTCCAATTGAGATTGAACCACTTCAAAATGACTTCCAGTTTTGCGCTGATCAAGCTCCTCCCCAAAGCAAAAAACAACTTCCATATCGTGAGTAAGTGCTGTTTTGACTTTTTGCTTTAGTCCAGCATCCGTTTCGTTATAGTAAGCCCTTCGTTCTGAATGACCTAAAATAACTTTGTTGATGCCGATACTGTGGAGCATTTTTGCAGAAATTTCGCCGGTAAAAGCCCCTGAATCATTTTCATTCATGTTTTGAGCCAAGACCTCTAGACGGCCTCCTTGAGTCAATTCTTTCGCCTGAGCCAAATGGGTAAAGGCTGGAGCAATCATCACCCTGACTTCAGTTGAAAAACTTAAAGATTTAAGCGCTTGAATCAACTCGGCAGTTTCGCTTTTATTGTTATTCATTTTCCAATTTCCGGCTACAATTTTTTTTCTCATATTTTGAATTGTTTATTGTAATGTTACTTTAGGGTCAAGCTTTGCGTAGATAAAATCTACCGCCAAGTTAATCAGTATAAAAAGACTTGATAATGTTAGGACGATCCCAATAATGACTGGTGTATCGAGGGTGTTGAGTGCAGTTACTATTTCCTTTCCCACTCCTTTCCAACCAAAGATATACTCAACAAAAACAGCACCTGCCAACAAGGACGCAAACCACCCTGAAATTACTGTAACTACTGGGTTGAGTGCATTTTTGATACCATGCTTAAAGACCACTTGAAAGGTTGACAACCCCTTAGAATATGCAGTTTTGATGTAATCTTGTGACAAAACCTCTAGCAAGCTGCTACGCATCAACTGAATGATCACGGCTATGGGACGAATCCCCAAAACCACCGCAGGTAATATCAGGTTTTTTAACCGTAATATCCGTCCCTCTCCAAAATCATCCATTTCATACAAACTTCCACTCATGTTTAAACCAGTGTATTGTTGGTATATAAAACCAAAGAACCATGAAAAAAGAATCGCACTAAAAAAAGAAGGAACGCTCATTCCTAGGGTACTGATGAATTGCAACCATCGATCAATCCATGTATTGTATAATAATGTAGCTAAAACACCCAATAAAATCCCCAAAATAATTGCAATAGAAATTGAAGCAACTGCCAAAATCAGAGTATTGGGCAAAGTTTCGGAAATAACTTCAGAAACTTTTTTCCCCCTTTTTTGATAAGATGTTC
>CAJWAY010000094.1 GCA_913020685.1 uncultured Flavobacteriaceae bacterium | reverse complement strand
GAAATTTACCTACAACACGAATGGACTGAAGAAGAAAGACAAGAAGAAAAGGCCGTATCAACACAAATTGATTCCAACATTATATGGAACAGACATTATGAACAATTTCTTTTTCACCCCAGCGATTTACCTTTCAGTCGGTCTCAAGTACCTGAGATCTTCGGTACTTTCAGAAAACGTTGTGAAAAAGAAGTTCAGTTGCGGCCATCATACCCTACCCCCGCTGCCTTGCCAACCTCCAACCGTATTGTTGTTAATGACAAAGTTCCCACTTTAGCCGATTTAGGGCTTCCGCCACTTGAAAATGATCTAAGATCAGCTTTTCCTTATTTGGGAGGAACAAAGGCAGCATTAAAACGATTGGAGCAGTATTTTTGGAAAAACAAAAAGTTATCCTTTTACAAGAATACTCGAAATGGACTCCTGGGTACTGATTACAGCTCCAAATTCTCCCCTTGGCTAGCCAATGGTTGCCTATCACCAAAAACCATCTATTGGGAAATCAAACGCTATGAAAAAGAAATAAAAAAAAACCAATCAACCTATTGGCTGATTTTTGAATTGATCTGGAGGGATTATTTTAAATACATTTCTTTAAAACACGGAAATAAAATCTTCAAAATTGGTGGGATTACAGATAGAGATTATCTCTGGAGCTCTGATATGGAAAGATTTCGACAATGGGCCGAAGGGTTAACCCCGGAACCTTTTGTAAATGCGAACATGATAGAACTCAAACATACCGGATGGATGAGTAATCGCGGGCGACAAAATGTGGCCAGTTATTTTGCAAAGGACATGAAAATGGATTGGCGTATCGGTGCAGCCTATTTTGAATCGCTTTTATTAGACTACGATGTACACAGTAATTATGGTAACTGGATGTATGTTTCAGGTGTAGGAAATGATCCTAGAGACAGAAAATTTGATGTTAGATGGCAATCAAATCGATATGACCCGAAAAATAAATTTATTGATTTATGGACGAAATAATAAGTTGCGTCGACATAATTTTACCAAATCAACTTTTTGAAACGTCAGTTTTGACAAGTAATAAAAATCTGAAAATTATTGTTGAGGAAGAACTATATTTTTCTCAATACAAATTTCACAAACAAAAATTACTATTTCATAGAATGTCTATGAAAAACTATCAAGAATATCTAGAATCTAATGGATTTATAGTTTCATATATAGATTCAAATGAAGAAATTTCAAGCATTATTGAGCTTGTAAAATTCTTATCAAAAAAATATAAAAAAATTGAATTAATTGATCCTGAAGATTATCTTTTAGAGAGACGTTTAAAAAAAATATGTAAAGAAAAAAACATCTTCCTGACTTTTCATGAAAATAAATCATTCATTACAACAAAGAATGAATTATCAACTTTTTTCAACCGTGACAAAAAAAAATTTTTCCAAACAACTTTTTACAAGGCTCAGAGGAAAAAATTAAATATACTTTTGGATGAATACGGTAATCCAGATGGTGGAGATTGGACATACGACATAATGAATAGGGAAAAATATCCGAAAGAAAAAAAACCCCCGAAAATATCTCAAATCAAATCAAACAAAAAGCTCAAGGAGGAATCTATTGATTATATAGAAAAGTTTTTTGGAAAAAATCCCGGAGTAATTCATTCTAGTCTTGAATATCCCACAGATTTCAATTCTTCTAAATTGTGGTTGACAGATTTTTTGAATAACAGGTTTCATGAATTTGGTCCATTCGAAGATTCCATAGTAAGAAATGAAAGTTTTTTAAACCATAGTGTCATATCACCTCTTATCAATTCTGGTTTACTTGATATAAATTATCTGATAGATGAGACAATTAAAATTTATGAGGAAAAAAATATACCCATAAATTCTTGCGAGGGATTTATTAGACAATTAATTGGTTGGAGAGAATTTATAAGAGGTGTATATTTTGCTAAAGGTAGTTTTGAAAGAAAAAATAATTTTTGGAAATTCAAAAGAAAAATTCCAAAGTCTTTTTATGATGGTTCAACAGGAGTGTATCCTGTAGATTGCACAATTAAAAAAATATTAAAAACCGGATATGCACATCACATAGAAAGATTAATGATCATGGGTAATTTCATGCTTCTTTGTGAGTTTGATCCAGATGAAGTTTATAGATGGTTTATGGAATTGTTTATTGATTCCTATGATTGGGTTATGGTTCCAAATGTGTATGGTATGAGTCAGTTTTCTGATGGTGGATTAATGTCCACAAAACCATATATAAGCGGAAGTAGTTACATTCTGAAAATGAGTGATTATGAAAAAGGTGATTGGACAAAAATCTGGGATTCACTATTTTGGAATTTTATTGATAAGAGAAGGTCTTTTTTTGAAAAAAACCCTCGGATGAGAATGTTAGTTATTAATTATGATAAGATGAATACTGAAAAAAAAGAGGGTTTTTTATTAACTGCAGAAAATTTCTTAAGTAATCTAGATTAACCAAATAATGGAAAAAATTAATATAGTTTGGTTGAAGCGTGATTTAAGAATAGATGACCACCCACCAATTTACAATGCAATCAATCAAAATGAAAGATTTTTACTTTTGTATGTTTTCGAAGAAATCTTTCAAAAAGATCCCCACTATAGTGAACGCCACATAGATTTCATTAAACAGTCATTATGTGATATGAATGATCGACTGAGCAGGTATAACACATCCGTATTAGTTTCTAAGGGAAATATTATTGATGTTTTTGATAAAATCACAAAAAAATTTGTAATAAAAAAAATATTTTGTCATCAGGAAACGGGCGTATTTAGTACCTATAAAAGAGATAAAATAGTAGCTAATTGGTGCCGAGAAAGAAAAATTGATTTAATAGAATTTTTACAGCAGGGTGTTTTTCGTGGACTAAAAGACAGGAATGATTGGTTAAATAAATGGAATGCTCTAATGAATGAAACTATTAAACATTTTTCTTTAAAAAATAGAGTAATCATAAATAATAGAGATATTGAAATGCTAAAAAATTCTCTGCCAAGCGAGGAGTTGGAAGTTGGGCAGCACCCCCATCGTCAGAGTGGAGGAAGCCAATATGCAATTAGGTATCTCAATTCATTCTTTAAAGAGCGATATCGCAATTACCAAAAACACATCTCCAAACCTGATCTATCCCGCAGGAGTTGCAGTCGGCTGTCACCATATTTGGCTTACGGAAACCTATCTATGCGTCAAGTTTTACAAAAAACAGAATATGAGTCAATAAATGGCAACAGAAGTTTTGCATTGAAAGCTTTTGGTTCACGATTACGGTGGCAATCTCACTTTATTCAAAAATTTGAAATGGAGTGCTCCATGGAGTTTGAAAGCATCAACAAAGGTTACCAAAAACTAGACAAACCCCTTAACGAAGATTACATTAAAGCATGGGAAACCGGAAAAACAGGTGTCCCTCTTGTTGATGCCGCAATGCGTTGTTTGGTCGAAACCGGCTATTTGAATTTTAGAATGCGTTCCCTGGTGGTATCATTTTTCACCCATCACCTATGGCAACCGTGGCAGGCTTGTGCACATTTCCTAGCTAGACAATTTTTAGATTTTGAGCCCGGCATTCACTACCCCCAATTGCAAATGCAGGCCGGCGTAACAGGTATCAATATGCTGAGAATATACAACCCTGTCAAAAATGGTCAAGAACACGACCCCAATGGGCAGTTCGTAAAACAGTGGTTACCAGAATTGAAAATGCTTCCAAAGGAAATGATTCATACCCCCTGGGAAATCACACCAATTGAAGCCAGTGTTTACGGTTTTGAATCCGGAATAAGTTACCCCCACCCTATTATTGATTTACAAAAGGCAAGGAAACATGCAACCAGCTCGCTTTGGCCTTTATCTAAAAGTGCCCCAGTTAGGAAAGAGGGGAAGAGAATTTTGGCTAAACATACTTTGGCAGACAGAAACAGTTTAATGGGATAAAACACCCAAAAAATATCATTATAACCACCTGAGAACAATCAACATGAAAAAACAGATCGACCTGAGACCTGAACAGATAGACCGTATCATTGAAATGGCCTGGGAGGACAGGACTCCTTTTGATGCCATTCAAATACAGTTTGGGCTAAAGGAAGAAGAAGTTATTCGAATGATGCGTAGGGAAATGAAGCCCAGCAGCTTTAAAATGTGGCGTGCCAGAGTTCAGGGACGAAAAACCAAGCATGTTAAACAGCGGGGAATCGAAGTAAACCGTTTTAAATGCAGCCGTCAAGGAGGAATCAATAACAACAAAATTTCCAAACGCTAATTGAAGGACACATAATTTTGTCAATAAATAACCTCTACATTCATACCATATGCTGCTACCCCCATCTGAGCCCATGTCCCCTGACTGGTAGCACGGGCATAGAGGTTTGAACCAAAAAATCCCGCAGAAAATAATAATTCTCCAGAACCCAAATCTTCAATCCACTCGATGGAAACCAAAAAATCGTCCTCCATTACAATATCATAGGGTTTGAGGTCAAGGCTAAC
>CAJWAY010000093.1 GCA_913020685.1 uncultured Flavobacteriaceae bacterium | reverse complement strand
GAACCAAACAAATTAAAATGTTGGGGCTCTCAAGTCCTTACTTGTTGATTTCGGAGGAAAACATTCCCATGGTTCGCGGTGCATCACAGGCCTATGGATTGACCTTTACGCCTGGAACTTGGGTAGAAAGTATTCAAATCAGTAAAGGAGCTGGATCTGTATCCAACGGATTTGAAAGTATTGCAGGACAAATAAATACGGAATTGAAAAAACCAATGACCGATATTCCCTTTTTTCTCAATCTATTCGCATCTGACAATGGAAGGTATGAAATGAATACACATTTTAATAATAGATTCAATGATTATTGGAGTACAGGGTTTTATATCCATGGAAACAAAAGATCCCAAAAATTTGATAACAATGATGATGGTTTCCTGGATCTTCCTGTCTCGGATCAAATCAATTTGATGAATCGTTGGCAATACACAGATTTTGAAAAGGGATGGGTCAGCTTTTTGAGTTGGAGGTATATGAATGACGAAAAATTATTGGGTACTTTGAGCTATGATCCAAAAAAAGACATGGGGTTGAAAAATCGCTGGGGCAGTGAAATTAAAACCAAACGATGGGATGCTTCTTTTAAGATGGGCTATGTTTTCCCTGAGATTCCCTATCAAAGTTTTGGCCTTCAAACTGCCTTCAGCAATCACGACCAAGATTCATATTACGGATTGCAAACCTATGACATTGATCAGCAAAGTTTTTATACCAATTTGATTTTTAATTCTATTATTGGCAATACGCTTAATAAATTTAAAGTAGGTTTTAATTATAGTTTTGATGATTACGTTGAACAAGTCAACGGGAATAAATTCAACAGAATTGATCAAAATACGGGTGGTTTTTTTGAGTTTACACACGACAATAATGACAACTTTAGTTGGATCGCAGGTTTCAGAATAGATTTTCACAATAATTTAGGTACTTTTTTCACCCCACGATTCCACTTGAGATATGTTCCATTTGAAAGAATTGTAATCCGTTTATCGGCGGGGAGTGGTAGAAAAGTGGCCAATATTTTTGCGGAAAATCAAACCCTTTTTGTGACCAATAGAATCATCAAAATACAATCCACCCAAGGGAAAATTTATGGGCTAAATCCTGAAAAAGCCTCGAATTACGGATTGGGTCTGTCCAAATCACTCTATATTGGCAGTCAACACCAGATCACTTTGTCAACCGACTATTACATTACTGATTTCATAGACCAAGTGGTTGTAGATTGGGAAAATCCTCATGAAATTACTTTTTATAATTTAGAGGGTCGAAGCACAGCAAAAAGTTTTCAAGTGGAAGTGGATTATTACTATAAAAACTTTTTAAATCTCAGAGCAGCCTACAAAAATCAGGATGTGCAAGTAGATTATAAAAGCGGACATATGCAAAAACCTTTATTGGCCAAGAACCGTTTTTTTGCCAATTTGGGCTGGGAAAGTAAAAGCGCTTTGACTGGAAAACAATGGCGGTGGGATTTAACCTATCACCATGTGGGGTCGCAGCGATTGGTCTATAATTTGGTTGATCACCCCAAAAGTTTTTCTCCAAGTTACTCTCTTTGGAATTCACAATTAACCCGTGTTTTCTCCAAAAAATTTGAAATATATTTGGGAGGAGAGAATATTGGAAATTTCAGACAAAGCTCTGCTATTATTGGAGCCAATGATCCTTTTGGAGCCGATTTTGATGCGGCTCAAGTTTACGCTCCTATTTTTGGAGGGATGGTTTACTCCGGTTTAAGACTCAAAATTTAATTCTAATCATTAATTTTAAATATCATGAAAAAAATTCTAATCTTACTAATCGTCATCCCATCGGGAATGGTAGCTCAAGAAAAACAAAAAAAGAGAACCAAAGCACAATTTACCGTTCATGGCAACTGTGAAATGTGTGAAAAAAGAATTGAAAAAGCGGCGCTCTCTTTAAAAGGAGTTAAATTGGCCGATTGGGATATTCCCTCTAATCAGATCAGTCTGATTTACAATCCACAAAAAGTGGATTTGGTAACAATTCATGAGAGTATCGCAGCCGAAGGTTACGACACTTCGGAAGCTAAAGCTAAAAAGGAAGACTATAACGAGCTGCCCAAATGTTGTCAGTATGACAGGAAAGAATACTAAAAAACCTGCTTGAAAAAGCAGGTTTTTTTTCTAGTTAAGAAATTTTTGATTTACATCATTCCAGGCATTCCACCACCGCCACCCATTGGGGGCATGGCTGCTGGAGCCTCTTCTTTGATGTCAATTAAAGCACACTCTGTAGTCAAGATCATTCCAGCTACCGAAGCTGCATTTTCTAAGGCAACACGAGCTACTTTCTTAGGGTCAATAATTCCTTCTTTAAGCATATCTACAAATGAACCTTCTTTAGCATTGAAACCAAAATTATCTCCGCCCTCATTTACTTTAGATACGACTACAGAACCTTCTCCACCAGAGTTTTCAACAATGGTTCTCAATGGAGACTCTATAGCTTTGTGAATAATTTGAACCCCTGTACCTTCATCTGCATTGTCAGATTTTAGTTTAGTAAGACTTTTTTGAGTACTCAATAGGGCAACTCCGCCACCAGCAACAATACCCTCCTCTACTGCTGCTCTTGTAGCATGAAGTGCATCGTCAACTCGGTCTTTCTTTTCTTTCATTTCAACCTCAGAAGGAGCACCTACATATAATACGGCAACACCCCCTGAGAGTTTGGCCAAACGTTCTTGAAGCTTTTCTTTATCGTAATCAGAAGTTGTAGTCTCAATTTGAGATTTGATTTGATTGACCCTTCCCTGAATCATTTCGCTATCGCCTGCACCATTTACAACTGTAGTATTGTCTTTGTCAATAGTAACTTTTTCAGCTGAACCCAGCATGTCTATAGTTGTATTCTCCAATGTGAAACCTCTCTCTTCAGAAATCACGGTCCCACCAGTCAAGATAGCAATATCTTCAAGCATTGCCTTTCTTCTGTCACCAAAACCAGGGGCCTTCACAGCTGCAATTTTTAATGCACCGCGAAGTTTATTAACAACTAATGTTGCTAATGCCTCACCGTCAACATCTTCAGCAATTACAATAAGAGGCTTTCCGGATTGGGCAACTGGTTCCAGTATAGGTAATAAATCTTTCATTGCAGAAATCTTTTTGTCATAGAGTAAGATATGTGGAGACTCTAGGTCAGCTTCCATTTTTTCAGAATCTGTAACAAAATAAGGGGAAAGGTAACCACGATCGAATTGCATTCCCTCCACTACATCAACGTATGTATCTGTTCCTTTGGCTTCCTCAACAGTAATGACACCCTCTTTGCCGACTTTTTCAAATGCTTCTGTTATCAAGCTACCAATGGTTTCGTCATTATTAGCAGAAATACTGGCTACTTGTTTTATTTTTTCAGATGAATTTCCTACTTCTACTGATTGCTTACCCAAGGAATCAACTATTGCTTTAACTGCTTTATCTATACCTCTTTTAAGATCTAATGGATTAGCACCAGCTGCAACGTTTTTCAAACCTTCTTTAACAATAGCTTGTGCTAAAATTGTTGCAGTAGTTGTTCCGTCTCCAGCCAAATCATTGGTTTTGGAAGCCACTTCCTTAACCATTTGAGCTCCCATATTTTCAAGGGCATCCTCTAACTCTATTTCTTTTGCTACTGTTACTCCATCTTTAGTAACTTGAGGTGCACCAAAAGATTTGCCTACAATCACGTTTCTTCCTTTAGGGCCAAGGGTTACTTTTACAGCATTAGCAAGTGCATCAACACCTCGTTTTATGCCATCCCGTGCCTCTAAATCGAATTCTATTTTCTTTGCCATTTTATTTGATTTTTCTGTTAAACAATTGCTAGTATATCACTTTCTTTCATGATCATATAGTCTGCACCGTCGTGTTGCAGTTCGGTTCCAGCATATTTGCCATAAAGTACATGATCCCCAACTTTTACTGTTATAGGGTTTTCAGAGGTTCCAGGGCCTACAGCAACCACAGTTCCTTTTTGAGGTTTCTCTTTAGCGGAATCTGGTATAATGATTCCTGATGAAGTTTTAGTTTCTGCAGCAGCGGGCTCAATTAAAACTCGATCTGCTAAAGGCTGAATATTTACTTTACTCATTATAATTTATTTATTTAATTTTTAAATATTTTTCACAAATCATGCCAAGTGCAAAGCTTATGACAAATTGATGGAATTAAGAAATAATGCTGACAGCATGGCACAAGTACTATTTTTGAGAATCGTCTTGGGGTACTTCCGGTATTGTTTCAGGTAAGGTTTCCGGGATGACCTCGGGAATCGATTGTTCTATGGCATTGTCTTCTAATAAACGAGAGTCAGAGCTACCAGTATTGGTCCCGAGTGAAATATTTGAAAGTAGAATTAAGACCAACAAAAGTCCTGCGAGTAACCAAGTACTCCGATCCAAAAAGTCAGAGGTCTTTTGTACACCTCCCATTTGTTGTCCACCACCACCAAAAGAAGAGGATAGTCCGCCACCTTTAGGGTTTTGTACCATTACTACTAAAACAAGTAGAAAACAGACAAAAATGATCAAAGCAATAAATATTGAAAAGCTTCCCATAGTATTTTATTATTGCTGCAATTTCTTGATTTTCTGAATTTGCCCTGCAAAGAAAACATTTTTTTCCGGA
>CAJWAY010000092.1 GCA_913020685.1 uncultured Flavobacteriaceae bacterium | reverse complement strand
TTTCTTTCCTGTGGTATTTCTAAAGCTGAATTCTTGGAGGAAGAGGCCCCTCGTTTTGAAAAATGGCTAAATGAACAGAAACATGGCCAAATGGCCTATATGGAAAACCATTATGACAAACGCCTCGATCCCAGACTTTTGGTCCCAGGAGCTAAAAGCGTGGTTTCCCTTTTGCTTAATTATTACAGTGATGAGCATCAGGTGGAAGGTGCCCCTAAAATCTCCAAATATGCTTATGGAACAGATTATCATTTTGTTATCAAAGAAAAGCTAAAACAACTCTTGCAAATTTTACAGGAGGAAATAGGTGAGATCAATGGAAGGGTTTTTGTAGATTCTGCACCAGTGATGGACAAGGCATGGGCTCGACGGAGTGGTTTGGGGTGGATGGGTAAAAACACCAATCTGATTAATAAAAAAGTAGGGTCTTTCTTTTTTATTGCAGAAATGATCCTCGACTTGAAATTAGATTACGATACCCCCGTAACTGACCATTGCGGAACTTGTACCGCCTGTATTGATTCATGCCCTACTGAGGCGTTGACCCCCTACAACATTGATGCTAGCAGATGTATTTCCTATCTCACAATAGAACTAAAAGATCAGATTCCAAGCGAATTTCATAACAAAATGGAAGATTGGTCCTTTGGATGTGATATTTGTCAGGAAGTATGCCCATGGAATCGTTTTTCCAAACCTCATAACGAACCCCTCTTTGTACCCCGCTCCGAATTACTTGAATTCACGAAAAAAGATTGGGAAGAACTCACTGAAACCACATTTGATACCATCTTTAAAAATAGTGCTGTCAAGAGAACCCAGTATAAGGGTTTGAAAAGAAATCTTGCATTTCTCAACGATTAGTTTGAAAATCTACAAGCAACTATAATTACTTATAGTTTGGAGCTTTTTCTTAAAATCCAATATACCGATCGTTAATCTGAGTTTAGTTCCTCATTATAAATTCTAACGAGTTTGTATGATAAAATCATTAAGTCCGAAATTTCTAAAATTCAATAACCACTTCAAGGTTTTTTAGAAAACTTAAAATTAATAAGCCATAATGTCTAACCCTGCGATGAATTTAAAAAATTGAAATCTGAGGACCGTAGACATAAAAATTAATTAATTTTAAAAGAAATTTAGAGTTAATAACTTTGTGCTTCCCAAAAATTTCTGAAAAAATATATATTAAAACCCCAGCTTTATTAGCTCTTATCTTGTTTTTATTTGTTCACTGTCAAAATCAGTTAGAACTAATTGAAATCAGTGCGGAGGACTTTCATTTAGCTCAGGATGAACTGACTGCCGTCATGGTAAATGATATTTTCTCTCCCCTCATGGCTAGTAGTGTCTATGCCTATTCAAATATCGCTGCCTGTGAGATACTTGCCCAAACAAAAGATTATCCCTATTCCAGCTATGCATCTGTTTTAAAGGATTTTAATGGCATCATTCCTGCGATAGATAGCTTGGTGAATCACAAACTTTCATCTTCAACTTAAATTAAAACCATGGTTACTTTTAATCAATTTGAATTTTTTGAGCTGGAAGGTTATTTACCAGTTGAAGATATTTTAAGTGATAAGGAAATGACTTTTTATGATCAAACCTATAATGGTTTTATCAATAATGAATTCGATACTAATGAATTGAGATCAGATTTGTCTGGTAAAGAAGATAATAATAAAGAGTACATTACTCAAATTATGCTTCCCTCAAAAATATATCCCGATATACTTCAACACTCTATGCATCAAAAAGGTCTAGCAATTGCTCAAGAACTTTTAGGCGAAGACATGATATTAGATTTTGATATGCTTATCAATAAGGCACCGCATACTAACCAATCCACTCCATGGCATCAGGATGCTGCTTATTGGATCGATATGCCTGACAAGAGAGCATTGAGCATTTGGTTTGCCATTGATGAGGCTACACTCGATAATGGTTGTATGTGGTATACTCCAAAATCTCATAAATTGCCCTTAAGGAAGCACCATCAACCCATTGGTAAAGGGGCTTTGCAGTGTCAAGGCTCTGAGGAGGAAAGCATAGCAGTTCCTTTAAAGCCTGGCTCCTGTGCCATTCACCATGGACATATGCTCCATTACAGTCGTGGAAATTCTACGTCAGGACACCGCCGGGCTTTTATACTCAATTTTAGACCCAAAAAAATGGTGGAGTTGGAAAGAGCGCATGGCATAGATCACTCTGGAAATAGAAAAGCGAGGGACTAGAAAGCTAATTTTCTTCAATAGCGACATCTAAAATATTACCCCTTATATTCAAACTGTAAAGATTCTTTTGTTCTCTTGTTGGATAAACTCTGTTGGAGAGAAAAATCATAAAAAATTGATGAACAGGATCCACCCATACCAAATTCCCAGTAAATCCGCTGTGACCATAACTTTCGGACGTACATTTTTCTGAGGGATAGCGTTCTGAGGGGATTGAATCCAACGAAGGTTTGTCAAAGCCAAGCCCTCTTCGATTGTCAGTTTTGGGAAAAGTTTGCGAAGTGAAGATTTCTATAGTTTCAGATTTCAAATATTGTTTTCCTTGGAACTGCCCGCCATCCAAAAGCATCTCTAATAATTTAGCTATTGAAGATGCATTTGCAAACAAGCCTGCATTTCCTGAAATTCCTCCCATAAAGCCAGCTGCTTCGTCGTGAACCCAACCATGTACCAATGTTTTTCTAAAAAAAGAATCCATTTCGGTGGGAACGATTTCTTTTTTTGAATAATCAAAACTGGGATTAAAGGTCAATCGTTCAATACCCATGGGATTATAAAAATGATTGTCCAAAAATTCATCAAACTCCTGTCCACTCATTTTTTTTACCATATCTGGTAAAAGAAAAAACAACAAACCCGAGTATTGATACTTACCAATATTTTTTAAGGGAGTTCTTTTGATTCTGCGCATTATTTTTCTGTGATATTTTCTATGAATAAATAAAGAATCATTGAGCTGCCTCGGGTAGTATTTATTTTTTGATTTGGAGAGGGTTCTAGGTTTCAGTTTTCCATTTTTTTTTCTTATTGTATTGTGGTGTTCGATATAGGGTAACCATCCAGCTTGGTGACTTAGAACTTCTCTAAAAGTACTTTTTTTTTTGTTGGTGTTTTTGATCAGTGGAATGAAGTCCGCAACCTTACGATCCAAATTTATATTGAATATTTCGTAAAGTTTCATAAAGGCTAGGGTGCTAGCTAAGATTTTAGTTACAGAGGCTAGGTCATAAAGATGGTGGTTTTTAACCCTAATAATAGAATCATAGGTATGAAAACCATAACTTTTATTTATTCTTATGCTGTCACGCTTAAAAATTAGTACTTGAGCTCCAGGAAAGGCTTTTTGTTTGATTCCCAAATGTACAATGGAATCAATTTTAGATTCCAATGAATGATTTAATTGATTCGAATGTAATCCTTGACCGTATAGATCCAATGTCCAAACCAATGAAAAAAGGAAAATAACTTTATTCATAAGATTTCTTTATTCAATTTCAAAAATCATATCAATCTCAACTACAATATTTAAGGGTAAAGATACCATTATGATTTACTACTTTTGTAAACGAAGATAAATCAATGAAAAAACAACAAAAAAGAAGACAAGCTTTAATATATCATGCTAAACCCAAACCTGGTAAAACCGAGGTGGTACCTACCAAAAAATATCGCACCCAAAGAGACCTTTCATTGGCCTATTCTCCGGGGGTAGCTGTACCTTGTCAGGAAATTGAAAAGCAGTTGGAAAATGTTTACAAATATACCAACAAGGGTAATTTGGTTGGTGTTATTTCCAACGGAACTGCAGTTTTGGGTTTGGGGGATATTGGTCCAGAGGCTTCAAAACCTGTAATGGAGGGAAAGGCACTCTTATTTAAAATATTTGCAGACATAGATGTTTTTGATATTGAAATTAATGAAAAAGACCCCGAAAAATTTATCCAAACTGTAAAAGCCATTGCCCCCACATTCGGAGGCATAAACCTTGAAGATATAAAGGCCCCCGAGGCATTTGAGATCGAAAATCGACTCAAAGCAGAATTGGACATTCCGTTGATGCATGATGACCAACATGGAACGGCTATCATCTCCTGTGCTGCACTGATCAATGCACTGGAATTGTCGAATAAAAAAATAGAAAAGGCCAAAATCGTGATATCCGGTGCAGGTGCAGCGGCTATTTCTTGTACCCGCCTATATCAAGCTTTTGGTGCAAACAAAGAAAACATTGTCATGTTGGACAGCAAGGGAGTCATTAGGAATACCCGCCCAAACCTTAGTAGTCATAAAGCAGAATTTGCTACTGATCGCAAGATCGAGACCTTGGCCGAAGCTATTCAAGAGGCTGACGTTTTTATCGGTTTGTCTCAGCCCAACATTTTGGATGAGGGGATGTTATTATCTATGGCCAAAAATCCCATTGTTTTTGCCATGGCGAATCCTACTCCCGAGATCGACTTCAACTTGGCTTGTAAGACAAGAGCAGATATTATTATGGCAACAGGAAGGTCTGATCATCCTAATCAAGTCAATAATGTTTTGGGATTCCCTTTTATCTTTAGAGGGGCACTCGATGTAAGGGCCACCAAAATCAATGAACCCATGAAAATGGCAGCAGTTAAGGCATTGGCCCAATTGGCTAAACAACCTGTTCCAGA
>CAJWAY010000091.1 GCA_913020685.1 uncultured Flavobacteriaceae bacterium | reverse complement strand
CAATGGAATACTATAATTTCGTTCATCAAGATGAAGGAAAGTATTTCCAATATTTTCTCCATTAATGAAAGTCTGATCAAAATCATCAATTCCTTTTGAAAAAATTAAATTGTGTTTAATCGTAGGATCTTGAACATCAAAATTTGTTCTAAACCATACGGTTCCGTCTTGAAGTATAGATTGGTCTTCAGAATATAAATTTTCAAAAAATAAGTGATTTTGAAAGTTTGGATTTAAATCAATTTTATTCCATTTGTCATCATTATAATCAACCTCCGAAAAGTTTTGATCTTTAAAATCGTATTCATGCCATTTTTTTTCAACCTCTTCCCTGTAAATAGGAAATTCAAATATTTTAAATCCAAAGTTTTTGCGATTAATTAACACTACAGAGTCATTGTATCTTATTTTATCATCGAATCTATCTTTCTCCTGATGATTTATATGATTTGTAGGGCCCAGTTCATTCAGTTTTTTTGGACTGGTCCATGCCTCTACTCTTGTTCCTCCCCAACTTGTGTTAATGATTCCAATGGGAATATCCATTTTTTGATGTAATTCTCGAGCAAAAAAATAGGCCGTTGCACTAAAATCAGTAATATTTTGTGGGTTTGCAACTTTCCAATTTTGGTCATTAATTTTTATCCCATAAAGATCCATTGGAACATTAAACATTCTAATTTCAGGATAGTTCGCGTTTGCAATTTCATAATCCTGGTTATCTATACAGCCAGAACAATGATTCATTTTCCATTCCATGTTAGATTGGCCTGAAGCCAACCAAACCTCGCCAATCAGAACATCGTTTAGCTCTATTTGATTATCTCCAGATTTGATATTTATTGAAAATGGCCCACCATAAGAAGGAGTTTTTAGCTTTACCGTCCAATTTCCAGATTTGTCAGTTTTGACTTTGGAGGACTCTCCCCAAGTAGCCATAACTAAAATATTGGTCCCTGGAGTTGCTTTACCCCATATAGGGTTAATATTATTTTGCTGAAAAACCATATGGTTTGAAAAAATTGGAGATAAAGATAGCTCAGTGTAGCTGTTTTGTGCATTGATTTTAGATTGTAAACATAAAAAAAGCAAAAAACTGAATCTGTAAAATTGGGTTATGGATTTCATACTATTGCATAGTTTAAATTAATAAGGTTGGTTATCAAATGAATCGTAAACTGCTTTGATAAAATAAAAACGATGGTTGTAATCAGTCAATGATCGATTAAAAAAAAGACCACAAATTTTATTTTTTGGGTCTATAAAAAACTCTGTGCTTTGATATCCTCCATGACCAAATAATCCTCGAGGAGCCTTAAAATTCATTAAAGATGGATCATCAAGCACATATACTCCTAATCCATTATACACACCCATAAAATCTATATCACTGGCGAACGGACCATCCGCATATTTTACCGTTAGTTCTAGGATGCTTTGTGGAGAAAGTATCCTTTTTGCTTTAAACTTTCCTTTATTTAACAACATGGAACAAAAGTTTGAATAATCCTTAACTGATGATATTAAGCCGAGGCTTCCAAGCGCTGGCTTATACTCTTGATCATAGCTTATAAGATCATTGATTCCAGTGATTCCAGTTTCATTAAATCCTTCAATATGTTGATTTTTAACAAAAAGAGGTAAAACTAATTTTTTCTCTTGGGAAGTGAGAAAAAACCGAGTTTGATTCATTTCAAGGGGATCAAAAATATACTTTTGTAAAAACTCAGAAAATGATTGGCCTGAGGCCACTTCGATGACCCTTCCCAAAACATCTTGATTCAATCCATAAAGATAGCGCTCTCCAGGTTCAAACTCTAGGGGATATTCTGCGATATCCTCCATCAGATCCTCAAGGCTTTCTGCCCTAATTGCATCGAGCATAAAATCATCGTAATAATAAAGTCCTGACATGTGAGTTAGAAGATGAATAACTTTGACATCCTTTCTACAGGTTACGACTCCCTCTTTTGATTTACATTTTAGTTTTTTGAAAGCTGGAATGTATTTAGAAACAGGATCATCAAAATCCATCATTTTTTTCTCCTTTAAAATAAGAGCTGCTATTGTGGTGATGGGTTTAGTCATCGACCATACTGGAAATAAGGTTTGATCTGTAATGATTTTGTCTCCCTGCTTGTAGGAACTTTGAATATGGTGATATAGAATTTCACCGTTTTTACTTATCAGTATAACATTTCCTCCAGTCCTGCCCTCATCAATTAATTTTTTTTGAAATTCTTTTAAATATTTTTTATTTAAACCGTATTTCTTAATCGTCTGTGACTTCAATAAAGTCATTGACATTATTGAAATGAAAAAAAAAATAATTGTTTTTTTATTTATTAGATCCCTTTTCATTATCAATTGAATAAATGGTTTGTTTTATAAATTCAACTTCCTTATTGGAAAAGGGTTCCAAGTTTTCGTCATATATATCATGGTGCCATTGCGCTGGTGGACTAAAATAAGTTGAATCCCAGCTTTTCCAAGGGTATATTGTATTTGTTTTTCCAGAGACAAATCCCCAGTTGTAGGCCGCCACTTTGTGTTTTTTGAACAAAGGCAAATAGGCGTAAAAAGTGTTTCCCTCATATTCATCATTCCATCCACCTGAATTGTTTCCTCTATTGAGGTACTCAGTACACATCAAAGGTCTGTTGTATTGAATCAATTGATCTATTCTTTTGATTCCAGACGCCTTGTCCCCATATTCGTGAAACGAAATAATATCTGAACTACTCAAAATGAATTGATCTAAATCAGATAACTCCTCAAAATTACCCCAATCTGTATTCCAATCATAAATTCCAGTGGTTATAGGTTGGGAGGGGTTCATAGACCTAACCCAGCGAACTGCGTTTTGAAGCAATTTGAGTGTAAAGTACTGTTTATTTGATCTATCATCGATTTGTCTCAAATCATAGGAATGATAATTTTCCTCGTTAATTTCAACACCTATCTTTTTGTAAAGCTGAGTGGCCTTCTCCTTTGAAATATCATGGGAGGCAATTCCTAATTGACCTGGTTCATTATATATATCCCATATTAAGACTCTTTCATCATTGGCAAAATGCTTAACAATTCCTTTAACATAGGATTCTAACCTTCCGTAAGCTAGGGTGTCTCTTAATAATTTAGCTCCTGGGGATTGAACCCATCCAGAATTATGAACGTGAGGAATAGGTTCTGGTTGCTTTCCTAATTTGGGCAGAGGATGCCATACACCATCAAAGAAAACCAACATAGTTTTGATACCATGTTTGTCAGAAATAGTCAGGTATTTATCTATTCTTTTAATAAAGCCAAGAGAATCCTGCTCCCATAGTAAGTCGTGTAAAAAAACCCTATGGGTATTCATTCCTATACTTGCTGATAGTGCTAATTCTTTGTCAATCAAGTCAGGATCAAAAGTGTCTTCTTGCCAAAATTCAAGCTGATTGATAGCTGAACTGCTTATAAAATTTGTCCCGATTAGCCAAGGCTGTTTATTATACCACTCCCATGCTTTTTCTTCAGTCCATCTTTCAAGCTGATTTTGAGTATTTTGAATATTATTATTACAAGATTTAATAATCATTGATCCTGCAATCAATAAAAGGTATTTCTGTACTTTATAAATATTTTTCATTATTGTGATTTTAAATTTATTTATCAAAAATTAAACTGAGTCAATAGTAATGTCTTTAAGTGTAGGAGATTTTTTAACAAGTTTGCCATTGATAAAAATCATAAAACCTTGTCCTATTTTATATTTTTCACCATACTTGTCCCAAACAACTCTGATTTCTCGTCCGTTAGATACCACTCTATCAATACAAAACCAATCCCAACTCTCAGGAACCATTGGTTTAAGTTTAATACTACCATCTATTTGTGGCTTAAGTCCAAGTAAGTCTGATATGATCAAATCACAAAATCCTGAGTGGTTGTAGTCTTTACCTCTTTCAATACCTCCTTTTTCTGAACTCCAAGTCCCATTATCCCATGTTTGTAGTCGAGTTCTTGAAATCCAGTCTCCTGTAAAGGGATTGAGGTTTTCATCAATCCAATTAAGAGTTTCTCCCTTCTGATTAGTTCTTTTATGACTTTTAGCGTATTGTAACAATAATTCGTAATAGTCTTTTTTGGAAACCATTTGATGATTAGTGTAGTTATTTATATGGTTTGCCAATGCTTTCAGGGTTTGTGTAGTAGCGAAAGGCCAGGAAGGACCGTTCCATTGGCACTCATGACCTTTGTAACTAATTTGAAAATAAGGATGAGAACGCTCTGTCACAGTCAAGCCAATTGGCGCGGCAAAACCTATGGTATCTTTAATTTTTTGCCAAGCAGTGGCATACTTGATTTTATCATCAGGTAAATTAAAGTACCACGGTACATAACCAATGAGTTCCCTTATATTCAAGGGGCTGTCGGTATCGACATAATTTTTTGGCAATACGGTAAAAAAATTAAGATCTTTATTCCAAAGACGATCTTGAACACTTTTTTTTATTCTATTTGCCTTTTCTGAAAAGGATGCCATAACTGAAGGTTTATCTAGTAAATGAGCCATTTGAGCAATGGCCACTGCATCTCCATACATATAGCTGTTGATCGTAGGTCGAGTAGCAGTTACGGTAAATGCATCAACACCATTATTAAGTATTCGACCACTGGCAGTATGTTCCATTCCATCAGCAGTATCATATTGCCAGAAAAGAGTATTGTTTTTCTCCCGTCGTTCAGCTTCCCACATTTCGT
>CAJWAY010000090.1 GCA_913020685.1 uncultured Flavobacteriaceae bacterium | reverse complement strand
ATTATCATGACCGGAGGACTTGGTCCTACAAGTGACGATGTGACTAAACATGCACTTTGTGAGTATTTTGACGATCATTTGGTCAAAAATGATAATGTTTTAAAACACATCGAAAACATTTTTAGAAAATACGTTTCTACTCCCATCAGCGATATGAATCGTGAACAGGCCAACTTACCCTCTAAGGCTACAATCCTTCATAACCAATTTGGGACTGCAGCAGGCATGTGGTTTATCAATCAAGCAAAGGTGTTTATTTCTCTACCAGGTGTACCTTATGAGATGGAGGCTCTAGTAAAAAAAGAGGTTTTGCCTAAAATTCAAGAACAATTTGTTCTCCCAGCCTTGTATCACAAAACCATTCTTACATATGGTTTGGGTGAAAGCGTCATTGCGGGAAGAATCGCAGATTGGGAAAAAAATCTTCCTAAATCAATTAAGTTAGCTTATTTGCCCAGTTTAGGAAGGGTGAGATTAAGATTATCCTCTAAAGGTGCTGTTTTGGATACTTTGAAAAAACAAGTAGACGAACAAATTGAAAAGGTTATTCCATCAATTCAGGATATATATTTTGGAACAGAAGAAGATCAGTCCATCGAATTTTTAATTGCCGATAAATTAAACCGATTGGGTAATACACTTTCTTGTGCCGAGAGTTGTACGGGCGGAGCAATTGCTACAAAATTTACTTCTCATCCAGGAGCTTCATCTTTTTTCTTGGGTAGTGCAGTAACCTACGCTGTTGATTCAAAAACTAGTATATTAGGAGTAGAGAGGAGTATTATTGATCAATACGGTGAAGTCAGTGGTCAGGTTGCATCTGCCATGGCTTTGGGGGCTCAAAAAAAATATAAGTCTGATTTCGCGCTTGCCACTACAGGAAATGCAGGACCTACAAAAGGAGACATTGGTCAAGAAGTGGGAACTGTCTTTATAGGACTTGCCTCTCCAGATGGAGTTGAAAGCTTACAATTTAATATGGGAAACAATCGTACTCGAGTAATCAACAAAACCGTTAATCAGGCCTTTGAAATACTTTATAGAGCACTGTTTTAGTAATGTTTTTATTATTATTCAAATTTTTTGAAACTATATAAAAAAGTGTAAATTTGCAAACTGTAAAATAATAATTACAATGCCTAGAGTTTGCGATATTACGGGAAAGAGGGTAATGTTTGGAAATAACGTTTCCCACGCCATGAATAAAACTAAAAGACGCTTTGATATCAACTTGATAAAAAAACGTTTTTACATCCCCGAAGAAGACAAATGGATTACTTTAAAAATAAAAGCTTCCGTTTTGAAAACAATTAATAGAAAAGGAATTAGCGCTGTGATTAAAGAGGCAAAAGCTCAAGGCAAATTATAAATATAAACATGGCAAAGAAAGGCAATAGAGTTCAAGTGATATTAGAGTGTGTAGAACACAAAGAGTCTGGTCAGCCAGGAACATCTCGATACATCACAACTAAAAATAAAAAGAATACGCCCGATCGATTGGAGGTCAAAAAGTTCAATCCTATTCTAAAGCGTATGACGCTTCATAAAGAAATTAAGTAGTTATGGCAAAGAAATCAGTGGCGACCTTGCAATCAGGATCGAAAAAATTGATAAAAGCAATCAAGATGGTTAGAAAAAACAATTCTAATTCTTATTCTTTTGTTGAAACTATTATCAACCCAGATCATGTAAATGAATGGTTGAGTAAGAAATAATTTTTACATCTCTCCAAAATATAAGCTACTTTTACGGTAGCTTTTTTTATTGGTAAACCTATGAGTTTTTTAAAATCAATTTTTAGTCCAGAAAAAAAAGAGCAATTGGACAAAGGTCTCTCTGCATCCAAAAAGTCCTTTTTCTCCAAATTGGGAACAGCTATTGCAGGAAAGTCAAAGATCGATGCTGATCTTCTTGATGAATTGGAAGAGGTTTTGATTAGATCTGATGTAGGGGTGGCGACTACTTTAAAAATCATTGATGCTTTGGAGGTTAGGGTAGCCAAAGATAAATATCTTGGTACTTCCGAATTGGGGCAAATTTTACGAGAGGAAATTACTACCCTTTTAAAGCAACATCAGGAAGATGAGATAAAAGGTTTTGATGCCCCTTTACCCAATCAGCCACAAGTGATTATGGTGGTGGGTGTTAATGGAGTTGGAAAAACAACTACTATAGGCAAGCTAGCATATCAATTTAAGGTTGCAGGGAAAAGTGTTATGTTGGGTGCAGCTGATACTTTTAGGGCCGGTGCTATTGATCAGTTGCAGGTTTGGGCAGATCGGGTGGGTGTGGATATTGTAAAGCAAGAAATGGGTAGTGATCCTGCCTCTGTTGCTTTTGATACAATCCAGTCGGCAGTAGCCCAGAAAAGTGATTTGGTCATTATTGACACAGCTGGACGATTGCACAACAAGATAAACCTGATGAATGAATTGGCAAAAGTCAAAAAGGTTATGAATAAAGTAGCTCCCAATGCTCCCCACGAAGTACTTTTGGTATTGGATGGATCTACAGGTCAAAACGCTTTTGAGCAAGCCAAACAATTTACCGCTGCCACTGAAGTAAATGCATTGGCTATTACCAAGCTTGACGGAACCGCCAAAGGTGGTGTAGTTATGGGAATTTCTGATCAATTCAAAATACCCGTAAAGTACATTGGTGTAGGGGAAGGGTTAGAGGACTTGCAGTTATTTCATACTGGAACTTTTGTTGGGAGTTTTTTCAATTAAGTCCGAGCTATGAAGATCATCGAAAATATATTATTTGTACTGTCTATTTTTTTTGGAATCTTCTTTTTAGGTCCAGAGGTTGAAGCTCCAAATTTGGAACTACCAACACCTGAAATTTCTTTTTCTCTATACGAACTTAAAAATTTGATAAATAGCCAGGAAGCTGCTCTAGACAATATTAAACCTGACAATGCCTCAAAATTAGAGTTTTATGATTCTATCCCCCAAAGAACAGAATATAGTGTACTTTATTTACATGGCTTTTCTGCTAGTTCAGAAGAGGGGGATCCAGTACACCAAAATATTGCCCATGCTTTGAAGGCTAACCTTTATCTCCCAAGATTAAGTGATCACGGACTGATTGAGGAGGAACCCATGTTAAATTTTACAGGTCAAAAATATATTGATGATGCAAGAGAGGCTCTGGCAATAGCAAAAAAAATTGGTCAAAAAGTGATTGTTATTTCGAGTTCCTCTGGGGGTGCTTTGTCCCTGATTTTGGGTAACGATCCTCAGATTGCTGCTTTGTTAATGTTCAGCCCTAATATCGAAATTTACGACCCTAGATCTAAACTATTGACACTGCCCTGGGGACTTCAAATCGCACAATTGGTATTGGGGAGTAAGTATCACATTATGAACAAGATCACTGAGCAAAAAAAGAACTATTGGACTACACGTTACCGATTGGAGCCTACAGTTGAGCTTCAAAAACTAATAGAAACTGGTATGCGTCCCGAGATATTTAAAAGGATTACTGCCCCTGTTTTTATGGGGTATTATTACAAAAACCAGCAAGAACAAGATAAAGTGGTTTCAATTCCTGCCATGTTGAAGATGTTTGATCAACTGGGGACCTCCGATGGTAAAAAACAAAAAATGGCTTTTCCCAATGCAGGAGATCATGTAATTACCTCTCGTTTGAGCTCTCCCAATCACTACCAGGTCGAACGGGCTGCCCGTTTATTTTTGCAAAAACAACTTAATGTTGAATTAAATTAATTAAAAGTCATTGAGAACCAAAAGTAGATATCAAAATACAATCAATGTCATCACTATGGGCTGCTCTAAGAACCTCTATGATTCGGAGGTATTGATGGGGCAATTAAAAGCAAATGATAAAAATGTGGTGCACGAGAAGGAGGGTAATATTGTTGTGGTCAATACATGTGGCTTTATTAACAATGCAAAAGAGGAATCCGTTAATACTATTTTGGAGCAAATTCATAAAAAGGAAGCAGGCGACATCGATCAGCTATATGTTACTGGTTGCTTAAGCGAGCGATACAAAACCGATTTAGAGCGGGAGATGCCACAAGTGGATGCCTATTTTGGCACTACCGATTTACCTCACCTACTACAAGCATTGGGGGCAGACTACAAGCACGAATTGTTGGGAGAACGCCATACAACAACTCCTAAAAATTACGCTTACTTCAAAGTTTCCGAAGGTTGCGACCGTCCCTGTTCATTTTGTGCCATTCCCTTGATGCGAGGCAAACACCGTTCTACTCCAATAGAAGAATTAGTTAAAAGGGCTGAGAAGCTTGCCCAAAATGGAGTCAAAGAACTAGTTTTGATTGCACAAGATTTGACTTATTACGGCCTGGATATATACAGAAAAAGACGCTTGGCAGATTTACTCAAGGCCATGGTAAAAGTTGATGGAATCGAATGGATCAGATTGCATTATGCCTTTCCCACAGGTTTTCCTATGGATGTTATAGAGATTATGAAAAAGGAGCCCAAGATTTGTAATTATTTGGACATTCCTTTACAACACATTTCTGACCCGATTCTTAAATCCATGCGTAGGGGAACCACTCAAAAAAAAACAACGGATTTGATTAGTAATATCCGAAAAATACTACCTCAAATTGCTATAAGAACAACACTTATTGTGGGTTATCCTGGCGAAACAGATGACGATTTTGAAATTCTAAAACAATGGGTTAAAGCAATGAAATTTGAGCGTTTGGGCTGTTTCACATACAGTCATGAGGAAAACACGAATGCCTATAAAT
>CAJWAY010000089.1 GCA_913020685.1 uncultured Flavobacteriaceae bacterium | reverse complement strand
GCTTCACCTTTAGGGAGATTGATCTGATCGCGAATCAATTGAAAGTTTCCTGAAATCCTTAAGGAAAGTCCTCTGACGATTCTAAGGTTAATGTAGTTGTTAAGGGTTAATTTATTTTGATCAGGCTGGTCCAAAAACTGAGAGGCCACTATGTAAGAATATATACTGCCCCATTTCTCTCTATACCTCAAATTGAGGGTCAGCGATTGATTAAACATTTTTTGATCAAGAAAACCATAAATAGTTTCTTCAAAATATTTATAAAAATTATAACCCACTTTGTAAGCCAAAGTGATTTCTCGAGTTAACACCTCAGAGTAAGGAATAAAATTATATTCCAAAGCAGGAGAAAAATTAAGAAATGATTTATAGTTCCTGAAGGTGTCATTGAGGTAGGATAAGAAAATACCCGTTGAAAAATGATTGGAAACACTTTTAACGATACTACCAGAGAAAGAGGTGCTTTGTCGCTCACTGTTATAATTCTGATTATCACCAGAGAAAAACTTTACCGAACGGCTTACTTCAAAATCCGAACGAACCCGCCACATTTCCGTAACTCGATCTACTTCTAAGCCCAAGTTATATTCCTCCTCCTTGATGCTTTTTTCATTTTCGAAATTAAAGGAACCCGAAATTTCAAAAACCCAATTATTCCACTGATCCAATGATTCATTAAGGTCGTATTTTTCATTTGGGAAAGTTACTTCCAGTTGATTATTAAAACGCGTATTCTGCAAAAAGTAAACCATACCCAGTTTAAAGGTTCTTAACAGTTGCTCTCGGGCCTCTACAAAAGTGAGACTTCTCGGTATATCAATATTGATCTGGTTATCCATGTTTTGAAAATCGTTTTTCCCCTTGTATTCAAAAGTGTAATTTCTTCCACCTCCAGCATTGGTAATTTCGAAGACAAAAACTTCTATATCCGATAGTGTTCTGTCTCTCACATAGTCAAATAAAAGGGTATTTTGTTTTATAAAATCGTCATCACAAGGGCAGTTTAGATAAACTTTAACTTTATCCGGTTGTGCGTAGGAGATAAAGAAGATTAAACTTACAACAATAGTCTTGAATAATTGTCTCATAATTTGACGGCAAAACTAAAAAAAATTAGGATTTTCCTTTTTATTGCGCAGCATAAATATGCGGCTCCCTAGTCACCATAACCCATATCGCCAGCCAAAACATAAATGATATTGGGAGCAACTGATTCTAAGTTTTGATGATATCAAATAACAAAAAAATGAAAAGAAATAAAAAGAGATAAACGGGTTTTTTCATTTTACTTTAATTAATTTTATTTTAAAATGCTTTTCAATGCAAAATAAATGGAAACAAGACTCGGGTAAATTAGTTAAAAACTTTAGTTTTCAAAATTTTAAAGAGGCTTTAAAATTCATTAATAATGTCGGAGAGATAGCGGACTCGATGAATCATCATCCTAAAATAATTAATATTTACAATACTGTTAGATTGGAATTGTGGACTCATGATCAAAATACCATATCAGATTTAGACTTTCAATTGGCGGATAAAATTGATCACCTAACAAGCGAAATTTAAAATTGATCATGTCTTCCCTTTTTTTATTGATTTTCGCGTTTAATTCAAAGTGCAATTTTTAACATTTAATATCCTTAGTTAAAGATTTATATTTACATACACTAAATCTCAAAGATGAAAAATATTTTACTTTTTTTTGCGCTTTCAAGTTCTATAATTCTTTACGCACAAAATGAAGTTTATGAAATAAGAACTTATGAACTTTTTCAATATTCAAATTTAAAAGACTTCAACACTTATTTTAAAGATCATTTCATTCCCACCCTCAATCAACAAGGAATTAATAACATTGGGGTTTTTCAGGAGGTTTCAAAAGATCTGCCCAGAAGGATATATGTTTTCATCCCTTATACCAATATGGATATTTACTATAAAGCTCGTTCACTGATGGCTTCCAATGGCAGGATCCAGAAAGCTTCAGCTCAGCTCAGTCCTGTCAATAAGCCCATTTTCAATCGATATGAGACTTCTCTTTACATGGCTTTTGACGGAATGCCTAAAATGGTCAAACCCGATGATAAAAATCGCTTCTTTGAATTGCGCACTTATGAAAGTTACTCAGAAGATGCTTACAGAAGAAAAGTCAAAATGTTCAATGAAGGTGAACTAGAGTTATTTAACCAGTTGGATTTTGGATCTGTTTTCTTTGGAGATAAAATCGCTGGAGGTCGAATGCCTTGTTTAACATACATGCTTGCTTTTGAAAATATGGAAGAGCGAAATGAAAACTGGGCAAAGTTTATTGATCATTCCACATGGATAAAATTGAAAAGCGACCCAGCTTATAAAGAAAGTTGCTGTTCTTCGATCACACGAGCCTTTTTAACCTCCCTGCCATACTCTCAACTGTAATCCATGCGTATTTCTCTTTTATTGGGATTGTTGCTAATCTATTCAGGCTGTAATCCAAAAGAAAAATCTTATCCCAATATAGTTTGGTTGACCACCGAGGACAATTCACCTCACCACATGAAATTGTACAATAAAAATGGCGTAGCCATGCCTGTGATTGAGAAATTAGCAAAAGAGGGGATTGTTTTTGACAATGCTTTTTCCAATGCACCGGTTTGTTCTGTTGCGCGAAGTACCCTGATTACAGGTTGCTATGCCCCTAGAATTTTCACCCAGTTCCACCGAAGAGCACAACATGTTAACCTTCCTGATGGCATAATGCCATTTCCCTTCTACCTCAGACAGGGGGGGTATTATACCTCAAACAACTACAAACAAGACTATAATTTTATCCTTACCGAAGGTGTATGGGATGAGTCTTCCAAAAAAGCAAGCTACAAAAATAGAAGGCCAGGTCAGCCCTTTTTTCATGTACAAAACCATACGGTTACCCATGAAGGTAATCTACATTTTGATCAAAAGCAACTTGATGGCATCTCAGACCAAGAGTTGGAAAAAATCAAGGTTTTTCCCTATCACCCAGACACAAAAACCTTCCGTTATTCTTACTATCATTTTCATAACAGACATACTTTGGCAGACAAACAGATGGGACAATTCATTGCTGATCTCAAGCATCAAGGGCTTTTGGAAGACACTATAATTTTCTATTTTGGGGATCATGGAGGATCTCTACCCAGAAGTAAAGGTTATTTGTATGAGAGTGGATTACAGGTTCCTTTGGTTGTTTATGTCCCGGAAAAATGGAAACACCTTTTTCATCATAAGAAAGGGTCAAGGGCACAGACCTTTGTTGAGTTTGTCGATTTGGCGCCTACAGTACTTTCTTTAGCAGGGATTTCTCCTCCCAAAGGGATCGATGGAGCAGCTTTTTCAGGAAAGTTTTCGGAAGTTTCAGAAGTCAAAAAAAAGAATTCAACTTTTGGTTACGCTGACCGATTTGATGAGAAATATGATTTGGTTAGAACTCTGAGGTTTGGTAAATACAAGTATATGAGAAATTATCAACCATTTAACCAAGACGCTTTAATTAACTTTTATCGATATAAAATGCTGGCCTATCAGGAGTGGGATGCACTTTACAATGAGGATAAGCTCGACAAACAACAACGCCAATTTTTTGAACCAAGAAGCCCTGAGGGTCTGTTCGATTTAGAACAAGACCCCCACGAAGTAAATGACCTTTCGGGAAGTCCTGAACATCAGGAAATTTTGATTATGATGAGGAAGCAATTGCAGGAAAAACTCGCTGCCTTGCCAGATCTTAGTTTTTACCCCGAACCGTATTTATTAGAGCATGCAATTGGAAATCCCGTAGCTTTCGGACTAAAAAATCAGGCTAAAATTAAGGAATTGATGGCTGTTGCAGACCTCAATTTATCAAGTTTTGACGCAGTTGAAGTACAAATATTAAAGGCCTTGACCGATGACAATCCTTGGAAAAGATATTGGGGCTTGGTGGTATGTACTTCTTTTGGAAATAAAGCAAAAATATTTGTCCCGCAAATTAATAACCTGTTACATAAAGACAACGAAAATTTAGTCCGGGCGCGAGCCATGGAATACCTTTTGTTAAATCAAGAGTCTTTTGATCACAAAATCATTGAGGCAATTCTAAAAAATGCTAAGTCAGAGACAGAGGCTAATCTCATTCTTAATAGTTTGGCTCTAATCAAAAGTCTAAAACCTAAATTTAAACTTAATTTATCCAAAGAAATTTTTCCTTCCGATTGGCATGACAAACCCAATGATTTGGTCAACAGAAGAATGGATTATTTAATAGGTAATCATTAAAAAAATGGCATCTAAAACCAATGAAGATCGAGTCCCAAAAATTTTTCGAAAGCTCAAAGGGCAGAATGTCGAGTATGGCAAGGTGAAGCTAACCGATTTAGAGGGTAACCCAATAAAACACGGAAACAGATTCACCCTATGTAGTTATACTAAGTCTAAAAACATGACTTTTTGCTATGGCACACACAAATTTAGAACTCCCTTTTTCCAAATTCACTATCGATGAACTTGGCTGTATTTTTTCGGTTTTTGAAGTTATATCTAAGGCTGAGTAGGATCATATCTACTTCATAAACATAATTCGTTGTGGTGTAAAATTCGTCTACTCTTTGGGTGGTGATCCTTTGTTCATTGCTATTCATAAGTCCCATATCAATATTTTTCCATTGGAGAGAGGCGGTCAATTGATTGTCCCAAAAACGCCTGACAAATGTCAAATTAGGGGAATAGTATTCAGAATCTTTACCCTGAGCAGTTATTTTATTTGAAAGATAATTAAAGTTAAGTT
>CAJWAY010000088.1 GCA_913020685.1 uncultured Flavobacteriaceae bacterium | reverse complement strand
AGGCTTTTCCAATTTGTGCAATACCAAAGGGAAGTTTCATCCTTCCCGATTTTTGAACATTGAGGAAGTTGACAAAAATTCCTTGGGCGGTTTCGGGCCGCAAATAAAGATCCATGGCAGTATCGGCCGAGGCACCGAGTTTGGTATCAAACATAAGGTTGAATTGCTTTACGTCAGTCCAGTTTCTGGAGCCTGATTCTGGGCAGGCGATTTCCAGTTCCTCGATCAGTGCTTTGACATCGGTCAAATCTTCCTTTTCAAGGGATTGTCCCATGCGTTTGAGAATGTTATCGGCTTTGTTGCGGTATTCGACCACTCGGGGGTTGGTGGAACAAAATTGATCTTTATCAAAAGCATTACCAAAACGCTTTGCAGCTTTCTTGACCTCATTGTTGATCTTGTTTTCAATCTTGGCGACATAATCCTCAATGAGGACGTCGGCGCGGTATCTTTTCTTGGAGTCTTTGTTGTCGATTAGGGGGTCGTTAAATGCATCGACATGGCCGGAGGCTTTCCATGTAGTGGGGTGCATGAAAATGGCAGCATCGATCCCAACGATGTTTTCATTGAGTTGTACCATGGCTTTCCACCAGTAATCGCGTATGTTTTTTTTTAGGGCCACTCCGTTCTGTCCATAATCGTAAACAGCACTCAAGCCATCGTAAATTTCACTGGATTGGAAAATAAAACCATACTCTTTAGCATGGGAAATTACTTTTTTAAAGATCTCAGATTGTTGCATAGTTCGGCAAAAATAAGTCTTTTTCGTATTTTTAGGGTGCCTTGAATTCATTTCAATGAAAAATTTAATTAATACGACTCTCTGTATTTATTTTATATTTTGTTTTTGTAAGTTTTCCCAGCTTTTTTGAATCTCTTAATAATGCATTAAAGATTATTTGTTTTGATTGCCAGTTGCTACTTATCCATTACTATCACCCATGGGATGATAACTATCTCTTAGTGGAGAGAATTAACGAACGCCATAATATTGTATTGGTTATCAAGTAGGTTGTCTTGTGAATATTGCTTTATTTTGTCTGCACAATAGATGGGTATGAATAAATCCGGGAAGTACTTTTTGTCCTTTTTGATTATGGTTTCCCTAACCCAATGCGCCAGGAAATCTACCCCAACAGGAGGTCTAAAAGACACCTTGCCCCCAATAATGATCAATGCCTCTCCTAAGATGAACACGGTTTTTTTTGATAAGGAAAAAATCATTATAACCTTCGATGAGTTTATTAAACTTAAAGATATTTCAAAGCAGTTGATCATTTCCCCTCCATTGGAATTGGATAAATACAAGGTCAAACCTCAAGGAACTGTTGCCAAAAAAATTCAGATCCAACTATTGGATTCACTTAAGAAGGAAACAACTTACACATTTAATTTTGGTGAAAGCATTGTTGACAACAACGAGGGCAATCCCTTGCCTTTTTTTCGCTATGCTTTGTCTACAGGTCCTATTATTGACAGTCTGGAGATCAGGGGTAGAGTCACCGATGCATATAAACGCATTACTGAGCCATACACCTCCCTACATTTGTATCCTGTTGACAGTACTTATTCCGATTCTACCATTTTCCTAAAAAAACCCTTCTATGTTACCAGCACTTTGGATTCTGTGATTTATAATTTTAAAAATTTGCGTCCCGATACCTATGAAATTATTGCAATCAAAGATGTGGGAGGAAATTATTTATTCGACCAAAATATAGATAAAATAGGCTTTTTGGAGAAGCCAATCACCCTGCCAGGAGACAGTGTCATCAATTTCAGGATCTTTAAAGAAATTCCCAATCTATTCTGGACAAGGCCTTTTTTTATAAATACCAGCCAAATAGGTTTTGGATATTATGGTGAAGCTGATAGAGATGCCATTCAGGTGAAAAGTAAAGTGCCCCGGAATTTTAGGTATTTAATAAACAAGAATCGTCAAACGGACACTTTGAACTTTTGGTTTAGAGGAGATAAATTGGACTCGTTGGAGTTTGCCATCAAAGAAATAGATACTACCCGTTTGTTCAATGTTAAGTTCAAAAAAGAATTAAGAGACTCTCTGGAAATTTCAGTCATAAGTAAGTCAATTATGGGCTTGTTGGACAGTTTTAAAATTGAATCGAATTTACCATTAGTAAAAATTAATTTGGATTTGGTCAATATCAAAGGATTAGACTCTTTATCAGTTCCCTACAAGGCATCATTGGATAAAAATTACGATAGATTATCCCTATTTTACGATTGGCTTCCCAATGATAATTACAAAATCGAATTATTGCCCAATGCTTTGATAGATTTTTGGGGAAATACTCATGATACTTTAAGATTCAGTGCCAAAACGAAACCAATTGAGGACTATGGAAATATTTTCTTGCAGATACTAAGGGAGGATAATGATCCCTTTGTTTTGGAACTTGTCAACCTAAAAGGGGAAAGCTTGAGAAGGTTAGATGTTTCTAACGAATCGGATTTTTATGAATTCAAATATCTCCAGCCCGGAAATTATTTATTTAGATACATCAAAGACAAAAATGGCAATAAAAAGTGGGATACCGGAAACTACCTCAAAAAAATTCAACCTGAGATGGTTTATTACTCGCCGGATACAATCGATTTAAGGGCCAACTGGGAAATCAATCAGCGGTTAAAAATTCCTGGCGAGGTGGAAAGTTTACCAGATCCGGATTCAATGGACATTAACATAAATAGAAAGACTCCTCCTGTTTTTGACTCATTGAAAATATCAAATAAATAGTATCTTTGAAACAAAAAAATGGGTGTAGGTAACATTGTCTTGGCTTGTGTTTTTGTTTGTATTTTATTCGGTGTAATTGCCGTGATTCAATCCAGACTTTAGTGGGTGTTATTCCACTTTCATTGATTCAGTTTACAGCAAAATTTAGAGACGGTTGATAAAGCTTTCTAATGAATCTTTGAATTGTATTCCTTCAAAGGTTCTGAGTTTGTTTAATTTTTGATTTGCTTCCAGCCCCCACAGTAGGAATTCGACCATAAAGTAATAATCTTTTGAGTCCAGTTCCGATTGAAACTTTTTCATTATTTTTTTGATAGCCGGTACGCTGTCCAATGATTTTTGATGATTTTTTTCATCAGATACGTCTTCCAAAAAGAGTTCATTTTCTTTAGAAAACCATGCTATGAGTTGTTCGTAAGGGCTTTCTTCATTGGGTTTTTCAAGTTTTTCAATCTTAGGAAAGTAAAGGGGAAATAAACTTTTGATGGCACTCGAAATTAAATGATAAGCAACTTCTCCAGCCCCTTCTTGTTCTCCTTCGTAGACCAATTCGATTTTACCATTGATTGCGGTAATTACTCCGAGGAAGTCACTCATCCTAATGGAGGTTTTGGAATCATGCGAAATCAGTAATCGTCTTTCAGCTGAACTGATTAGGTTTTCAAATGCTGTAATGCTCATTCGGGTACTCACCCCGCTTTTGGGATCAACATACTCACTTTTACGGGCCTCGAAACCAATTTGTTCAAGAAGGTCTTTGGCTAATTCAGGAATGTGAATTTGTGATTCATTTTTTTTACTGACATGAGCTTCCTGTTGTGTAATCCTTTTAGCAATTTCGATATTATGAGGATAATGTGTCAAAATCTGAGAACCGATTCTGTCTTTCAGTGGAGTTACGATACTTCCTCTGTTGGTATAATCTTCTGGATTAGCCGTAAATACAAATTGTATTTCTAGGGGGAGTCGCAGTTTAAAGCCTCTGATTTGAATTTCTTTTTCTTGTAAAATAGAAAAGAGTGACACTTGAATTCTGGCCTGTAAATCCGGTAGTTCGTTGAGGACAAAAATACACCTGTGAGCACGTGGGATCATGCCATAGTGTATCACTTTTTCGTCTGCATAGCTCAATTTGAGTGTTGCGGCTTTGATGGGGTCAACATCACCGATCAAATCGGCTACCGTAACATCGGGTGTGGCTAATTTTTCAAAAAAACGTTCATTCCGATGCATCCAAGCTACAGGGGTATTATCCCCTTCTTCATCAATAATTTCCTTGGCCCAGCGCGAAATAGGTTGAAGTGGATCGTCATTGATTTCAGATCCGGTAACCACCGGAATCCATTCGTCTAGAAGTTCGGTCATTTGTCTTGCTAGTCTTGTTTTTGCTTGTCCTCTCAACCCCAAAAGGTTAATGTTGTGGCCGGAAAGTATAGCCCTCTCTAAATCGGGAATCACTGTATTTTCATAACCAATTAATCCATCAAAATAGGGTTCCCCTTTTTTGATTTTTTCTCTGAGATTTTGCGCGAGTTCCTCCTGTATGCTCTTAGGTCGATAAGTCGTTTTTTTGAGTTGCTTAAGCGTTGTTATTGTTGGTTTTTCCATGGGTTATCCAAAGCGTTTTTTTCTGTTTTTTTCATAATCTTCAAAAATCATTTCACCGAGGTTATTGAGCCCGGTATAGAAAGCCTTTCCGTTATTGGCTATGGTAAAATCTTGAACAAATTTTTTGAGATAGGGGTCAGAGGCGATCATAAAAGTGGTTATAGGGACTTTAATTTTTTTGGCTTGCCGGGCCATAGAATAGCATTTTTCTACAATTGACCGATCAAGTCCTGCACTGTTTTTGTAGTAGCTTCCATCAGGCATTTTGAGGCAACTGGGTTTACCGTCAGTGATCATAAAGATTTGTTTGTTGGTATTTCTTTTCCTCCGTAGCATGTCCATGGCCAAGTCCAAACCGGCAACAGTGTTGGTGTGGTAAGGTCCTACTTGCAAATAGGGTAATTCTTTGATGGATA
>CAJWAY010000087.1 GCA_913020685.1 uncultured Flavobacteriaceae bacterium | reverse complement strand
ACAGACATTTCAAGATGCCTTCGGGCAACTGATACCCTCTGTTCAATTGAAGGTGGCGGGAGGTGTGTTCCTGTTTCCATAAAATGCTTCACCTGATTAAAAAACCATGGGTTCCCAATGCTTGCTCTACCAATCATCGCGCCATCTAAACCATAATTGTCTCTCATCTCCATTGCTCGTTCAGGGGTATTAACATCTCCATTACCAAAAACCGGTATATACATTCTAGGGTTGTTTTTGACTTTTGAAATATAAGACCAGTCAGCATCCCCTTTGTACATTTGTGCGCGTGTTCGGCCATGGATTGATATTGCTGCACAACCGACGTCTTGAAGGCGTTCTGCCACTTCAACAATTTTGATGGAATTATGATCCCACCCCAATCTAGTTTTTACTGTCAAGGGAATATTGGTTCTCTTGACCATTGCCTCTGTAAGTTTTACCATCATGGGAATGTCTTTGAGTATTCCTGCTCCAGCTCCTTTACAAACAACTTTTTTTACGGGGCAACCAAAATTAATATCTATAATATCTGGATTTGTTGCTTCCACAATTTCTACAGCACGCAGCATAGAGTCTAAATTAGCTCCAAAAATTTGAATTCCTACGGGGCGTTCTTTCTCATAAATGTCAAGTTTTTGAACACTTTTTGCTGCGTCACGTATTAAACCTTCGCTAGATATAAACTCTGTGTAAACAACATCTGCCCCGCCCTCTTTGCACAGTGCACGAAATGGCGGATCACTAACATCCTCCATAGGGGCTAATAGCAGTGGGAATGAATTTAGTTCAATGTTTCCTATATTCACCAAGAGTTGAAATTTTCGTTAAAAGTAACAAAAAGAACGGGCTTGAAAAATTATCCCTATTCCTTACAACAATTATCATTTTCTATAATTAGTTGTTAGGTATTAAAAAATTACTTAAAACAAACGACAAACTTGTATCTTTGCACCGCTATGAATGAAGAAGGTTTATGAAAAATATCCGAAACTTTTGCATAATTGCCCATATTGACCACGGAAAAAGCACACTGGCAGATCGCCTACTCGATTTTACCGGAGCTGTATCAGACCGTGAAAAACAAGATCAGGTTTTGGACAATATGGACTTGGAAAGGGAGCGTGGAATTACAATAAAATCCCATGCAATTCAAATGGAGTATACCCATGAAAAAGAGGCCTACATACTAAATCTTATTGATACACCTGGACATGTAGATTTTTCATATGAAGTTTCACGCTCGATTGCTGCGTGTGAAGGTGCTTTGTTAATTGTTGATGCTGCTCAAAGTATTCAGGCTCAAACAATTTCAAATCTTTATCTGGCCCTTGAAAATGACCTAGAAATCATCCCCGTACTTAATAAGATTGATTTACCCTCTGCAAACCCCGAGGAAGTAACTGATGATATAGTAAATCTTCTTGGTTGCAAATCTGAAGAAGTGATTCCTGCTTCTGCAAAGACAGGTGTCGGTATACAAGAGATATTAAGTGCTATCATTGATAGAATTCCTTCTCCTGAAGGAAGTAGTGACAAACCCCTTCAGGCGCTAATTTTTGATTCAGTTTATAATCCTTTTCGTGGCATCGAAACTTATTTTAGAGTTATTAATGGTTCTATTAAGAAAGGGCAAAAGATTCAGTTCATTGCAACGAAAAAAAACTACACCGCCGATGAAATAGGGACATTAAAACTAACACAAGAGCCAAAAAAAGAGATTTGTGCGGGAGATGTTGGATACCTAATTACTGGAATTAAGGAGGCTAAAGATGTTAAGGTTGGGGACACAATAACAAATCCAGAAAACCCAACAGATGGCGCTATTGACGGATTTGAAGAAGTAAAGCCAATGGTGTTTGCTGGGATTTACCCCGTAGATACTGAAGACTACGAAGAGTTACGCGCTTCTATGGAAAAACTAAAGCTTAACGATGCCTCACTGGTTTTTTTCCCAGAAAGCTCTGCTGCTCTTGGGTTTGGTTTCCGATGTGGTTTCCTTGGAATGTTACATCTAGAAATAATTCAAGAGCGTTTAGAACGCGAATTTAACATGCCAGTAATAACGACCGTGCCTAATGTTTCTTATCAAGCTTTTACTAAAAAAAATCCTGAAGAAATTTTATGGGTTAATAATCCTTCAGACCTGCCAGACCCCTCTGCTCTAGACAGAGTAGAAGAGCCATATATCAAAGCGTCAATTATTACAAAATCTGAATTTGTAGGAAATGTAATGTCTCTCAGTATCGAAAAACGCGGTCAAATAAAAAATCAAAATTATCTTACTCCGGAAAGAGTCGAACTTACTTTTGACATGCCTCTAGCTGAAATTGTTTTTGACTTCTATGATCGTTTAAAAACGGTTTCAAAAGGCTATGCATCCTTTGATTACAGCCCAATTGGAATGCGTCCTTCAAAATTAGTTAAAGTTGATATTCTTTTGAATTCTAATCAAGTGGATGCTCTTTCAGCTTTAATTCATGTAGATAATGCTTACAACATCGGTAAAAAAATGTGTGAAAAGTTGCGTGAGCTTATCCCTAGACAACAGTTCGATATTCCTATTCAAGCAGCTATTGGCGCTAAGATTATCTCCAGAGAGACGATCAAAGCTCTAAGGAAAGATGTTACTGCAAAATGTTATGGAGGAGATATTTCACGTAAAAGAAAACTTCTAGAAAAACAAAAAAAGGGGAAAAAGAAAATGCGGCAGGTTGGAAATGTAGAGATCCCGCAGCAAGCTTTTATGGCTGTTCTTAAATTAAATGATTAAATGTCATATTTGAAAAAATTCCTATATTAAATTAAAAAATAATAGGCTTTTCAATATGTCGTTTAAACCCTTTAAAAATTTACTTTTTGGTTTCGCCTTTTCGCCTTCTTTGAAAGCTAATGTTTATGAAGTTACCCGATTGGCTTCATATTTTAATGCTGATTTGATATTCGTTCATGTCGGGGAAAAAACTAAAGAAAAAGAACAGTCTTTTAAAAATCTATTAAATAAGTCTCCTTTAAAACCAAAAAACATAAAAACCCACTGGACAGAAGGAGACCCTGTAAAAACATTGATTAAAACATGTCTCGACTTCAATGTAGATTTACTTTTATTGGGCGCTCTTAAACGAGAGAAATTAGTGACTTTCTACCTTGGTTCGATAGCTCGTAAATTAACTCGAAAAGCACCTTGCTCTGTCTTGCTAATGTTAAATCCCTCCGTAGAACGCAATCCTTGTAAACATATTGTTGTTAATGGTTTTGACAGTCCTCAAACAAAAGACACCGTGGAAGCCTCATTTTATTTTGGCAATACTATAGGTGCAGAAAAAATCACTCTTGTTGAAGAAATAGATGAATCACGTGTTAATGTATCAGTTAATGATGATAAAAGTTTGCGCGAGGCAACTATTAAAAAAGAAAAAATAAACAGAGAAGAAAAAATGCGTGTAAGTGATCTTGTCAAAAAAATTCCCCTGGCTCAAAAACATAGTCTAAAATGGGATACTCAAAGTATTTTTGGTAGAAGAGGCTATTCGATTGGTCATTATGCCCGCATCGTTCGTGCTGACCTATTGATTATGAACGCTCAAGAAGAATCAACTTTCATAAATCGCTTTTTCCCAAAAGATTTAGAGCATATCCTTGCCGAATTACCAACAGACGTTCTTATAATTCAATCTAAAAACCTATGAGTAAAAAAAGCGATACTATCTCTTTTTTCAAGGAGTTGCCTCAAAACATTTTTTCTGGTTTTGTTGTCTCACTTATCGCATTACCCTTGGGTCTTGGTCTTGCTGTAGCATCAGAAGCTCCCCCAATATCTGGAATAATTGCAGCTGTCGCTGGAGGACTAGTAGTTTCGGTTTTAGGAGGCTCAAATGTTACAATAGCAGGCCCTGGAAACGGTCTTGTAATTGTTCTTCTAGGGGCTATTACAACTTTAGGGGGAGGTGACTTATATCAGGGGTATCTTTATACCCTAGCCGCTATAATTTTTTCTGGAATTCTACTTTTCTTTTTTGGTCTATTGAGAATGGGGTCAATGAGTGAGTTTTTCCCGGCAACAGCTCTTCAAGGAATGTTGGCTGCCATTGGAATTGGGATTTTGGCAAAACAATTTCACCTAATGATTGGAATACAGTCTGTTAAAGGAGGAACTATAGAGCAGCTAATAGCTTTTCCTGAATCTATCGCAAATTTTTTATCGTCATATCCTTTTGCGGGAGTTCTTGGTCTTTTTAGTTTGGTTTTCCTTTTTTTGTATAGCAGTATTCGAAATCCATACTTTCATTTGATTCCTGCCCCTATGTGGGTTGTTGTAGCTTCAATTGGAATTGGTTATTACTATAGTTTGGTCTTAAATCAAGGCTCTCCTTTTAGTAAAGATTTACTAATTGAAATTCCAAATAATTTAATTTCAAATTTCCCTAGGCCGCAATTTGAAAAAAGCTTTGATTTCCAATTTATTGGGGTAGTCTTCTCAATTACTTTGATTGCCGTTATTGAATCCCTTTTGAGTATAAAAGCTGTTGATAAATTAGATCCTAGAAAAAGAAGGTCTAATGTTAATAAAGATCTTCGGGCGCTTGGCCTCGCTAGTATTGTAAGTGGCTTTTTGGGTGGTTTAAATGTTGTTACTGTTATAGCTCGAAGCTCTGTCAATGCAAACAACGGTGGAACTAACCGTTCCGCAAACTTTTTCCATTCTGCTTTTCTTGTGCTCTTTGTCTTGCTTTTAGGGAAGCAGATTCAAATGATCCCTTTGACTTCTTTAGCGGCTATTTTAGTTTTTACAGGCTATAA
>CAJWAY010000086.1 GCA_913020685.1 uncultured Flavobacteriaceae bacterium | reverse complement strand
AGCTTTCCGCAAAAATACGAAAATGACTCATTTTTGTAATTTTTTGCTAAAAAATGGGCTAATTCTAACGAATTTTTAGCAATTTTCGTCGTTTTTTGGCCATTTTCAGCCAAAAGAGATGCAGTCTTTTTTCCAACACAATAGATTATTTTTCCCTCGATCATTTTTTGGATTTTAGGACAAGAAAAAACCGCATTTACTGCATTTCTACTGGTAAAAATAAGACGGTCAAAAATCCTATCAATTTTTGGATTTTCTAGGAAACTGATTTTGATAAACGTTTGCTCAACCAAACTAAATTGATTCATGAGCAATTTATCCCTAAAATTTTGAGATAATATTTTAGTGGAGAGTAATCTCATTCTTTACTAGATTTAATAGTTCTCATGATTTGATGCCCTCCTTTGGACAATACCTCTTCAGCGGCCTGAGCGGCTAAATTTTTACCATCGTCTATTAGTACTTCTTTGGAAGTAGTGGCAGCAATTTGTCCATCCAAAGAAAAAACACCCCCCTTAAACTGAATTTTATCTCGAACTATACCAGCGTAGGCTCCGATGGGTGCAGAGCAGCCTCCCTCGAGTATTCGGAGAAAATCTCTTTCGATATCAGTACATAGTCGGGTCAGTTGATGATTTATTTTTTGTAATTGTTTTATCAATTCATTTTCGTTGACCCTGCAAACTATTCCTATGGCTCCTTGAGCCGGCGCAGGAATCATCCATTTTAATTCTTGAAAATAAGATCCCGCTAGTTCTAGACGCTCCAGGCCTGCTTTGGCAAAAATAGCGCCTTCCCAATTGGTGGAAAACAATTTATCCATACGGGTCTGGACGTTGCCGCGAAGATTGACCACGTGGTGGTGGGGATAGCGTTGCAACCATTGAGCTTTGCGTCTCAAACTGCCCGTAGCAATAGTAGAAGTTTTTTGTAAATCTGTCTTGTGGGTTTGAACCAAAACATCACAGGCGCTACCCCTTTCCAAAACAGCGCCCAGAGTGAGTCCCTCTGGTAATTGAGTTGGAACATCCTTGAGACTGTGAACAGCGAGATCAATTCGATTTTCCAACAGGGCAATATCTAAGGCTTTAGTAAAGACACCTTGAATACCCATTGCATAAATCGGTTGATTAAGGTTGAGATCTCCAGCGCTCTTAATAGCAACTAGCTGGGTTTTCAAATTTGAATCTTCCAGAAGGTCAACAACTTTATGGGCCTGCAAGAGGGCCAATTGACTGTCTCTTGTCCCAATCCGAAGGGCTTTGTCAAACATTTAAATCCGAGTCCAATTGATAAACATCCTGCAGTAATGCCATAGTTTGATCAGCTTTAGAGGGATTTTCTTTTAAATAACTGGCTACTTTTCCGGTAAGTCGATAAACGATTTGAGAAAATTCCTCAACATCTCCCTGCTCTTTGAATTGTCCGTCAAGTAGTTTTTGCTTTAGGGCTTTGAGTGTCGGAGCATATTTTCTATGATCAACCCACTGGAAAAATTCTGCTTTAACTTCATTCAAAATCTCGTTGGCTTGTGGAATAAATTTTTCTCTTGTTTTTAGAGTATTATTAGTAAGTTGTGACAGCTCGTCTAAGTTGATTAGAGTAACATTATTGAGGTCATTTATTTGGGGATCGACATTGGATGGGACAGACAAATCCAATATTAAAAGAGGTTTATCCTTTGGTATCATCGAGGCCTTTAAAGTAATGTCCTTGGCGCCAGTGGCCACAATCATGATGTCTGAGTGTGCAATTTCAGATTTTAATTCTCCAATTTTTTTTACAACTAGGTTAAATTTTCCCGCCACCCCTTGTGCACTTTCCTGTGAGCGGTTGACTAATACAATTTGATCATTATCAGTATGCTTGATAAGATTTTCACAGGTATTTCTACCAATTTTTCCTGTTCCAAATAGAAGGATATTTTTTTTACTGACCTGTTTTACATGTTCAAGGATATAATGTACAGAGGCAAAAGAAACAGAGGTGGCACCTGATGATAATTGAGTTTCTGTTTTGATACGCTTACTGGACTGAATCACGGCATTGACTAATCTTTCAGAAAAACCATTAACCATCTGCTGTTTTTTTGAATTTGAAAAACCTCTTTTTAATTGGCCGATAATTTCAAAGTCACCTATGATTTGACTATCCAAACCACAACCTACACGAAAGACATGGTCAAGGGCATTTCTATCGCTCAATACGTAGCCTTTCTGTAAAAAAACAGAAACTTCACCACCAGAGAAAGAACACAAGTAATCAATCAATATTTTGGGATCATGAACAATTCCCATCAATTCAGTACGATTACAAGTAGAAATTACAATAAGTTCCTCCAAACCATCCTTCTTGGCCTGGGCTAAAATTTTTTCAATCTGATCTTTGTCAAGACTAAAATTACCACGGGTGTTAAGGTCGGCTGACTTATGGCTAAGGCCTACGACACAATACTGAATGTTTTTTTTCAAAAGTCTTATCTAAATTCCTAGACAAAATTAGGAATAGAGAAATTTAAAAAACAACGCCAGAGGAACTATTATCAACCAAGAAGGATTTTTATTTTATTTTTTTTAAAATTCCTTTAAAAATAATAATTTTGAATGGTTTTAATTAAAATTAATTAGAATTATTCTAAATAAGAGGTTTCTTAAAAACAACGATATCGGAACTATGGATAGGACAATAATAGATAACGGTTTTTATATTTTGAAGTATAAAAATGAGGATGAAAAAATCCTCAAATACGAGAAGGCAGTTAGTCAGGAATTTATCCAATTTCATTTTTGTCAAAAGGGCTCGGGCACCTTTGAGTTCAATGGAGGAAGTTACCAGCTCCCCTTGATGTCTAAAAATGTGATTTTGCTGTATAACCCCCAGAAAGCCTTACCAATTGACTTAAATCTAACCCCTGACTCGGCTGTAGTAAGTTTAGTGATTTCCATCAAAAAATTCCACAGTTTATTTTCTGAGGACGCCGATCACATTCATTTTTTAAGTCCTGAAAACAATACTAAAAAATACTATGACACTAGGCCCATTAGTCCTGCCATGAGTGTGGTTTTAAGTCAAATCCTAGAAACTAAAGTCCACGAGAGTATTCAGACCCTCTATTTTAAAGGTAAAGTCTATGAATTGTTGAGTTTATTTTTCAACAAAAGTGGTGATGCCAATGTAGAACAATGTCCATTTTTGGTAGATGAAGAAAATGTAAGAAAAATCAGAAAAGCCAAGGAAATCATATTAAATCAGATGACAGAGCCGCCCACCCTTCAGGAACTTTCAGCTGAAATCGGACTCAACATAAAGAAACTTAAAGAAGGGTTCAAGCAAATCTATGGGGATACAGTTTATGGTTATTTGTTAGATCATAAAATGAATGAAGCTAGGAGCATGCTCAACTCCAAACAATACAACATCAATGAAATAAGTCTCAAACTAGGTTATAGCACTTCAAGTCATTTTATTTCAGCCTTCAAAAAGAAGTTTGGCACAACTCCCAAAAAATATTTAATGTCAGTATCTTCGTAAAAAAATGTAGATGAAAGGTGCGTTATTGATAAACTTAGGGTCTCCAGACAGCCCTGATCCCAAAGATGTTAAGAGATATTTAGGCGAGTTCCTTATGGACGAGCGAGTAATTGACCTACCAAAGCCACTGCGAACTTTTTTGGTAAAAGGTATAATCTTGAACACCCGCCCCAAAAAGTCTGCGAAGGCATATAAAAAAATTTGGTGGCAAGAAGGGTCCCCTTTGATTGTTTTATCCAAAAGATTGCAAGAGGTCGTTCAGAAAAAGGTTTCTGTACCGGTGGGTCTGGCCATGCGATATGGTTCACCATCCATAGAGCTGGGCATCAAATCACTGGTTGATAAGGGTGTAGATGAGATAATGTTGATACCCCTGTATCCTCAATTTGCCATGGCTACAACAGAGACGATATTAGTATTGGCTGAAAAAATCAAAATTGAAAAATATCCGGAATTAGACTTTACTGTTCTACCTCCATTTTATAATCATCCAGACTACATTAGGGTGCTTTCTCAAAGCATTCAAGAAGATTTAAAACACAAAAAATGGGAGCATTTACTGTTTTCCTATCACGGAATACCAGAACGTCACATCCGCAAATCAGACATCACCAAGTCCCATTGTAAGATTGACAAAAGCTGCTGCCAAACAACTTCCGAAGCCCATCGATATTGCTATCGCCACCAGTGTTACGAAACCACCAGGCAAGTTGCGGAATACCTTGAACTGAAAGAAGGTACTTACTCTACTAGTTTTCAATCCCGCTTAGGAGTCGATCCCTGGTTGCAACCCTATACAGATCAAACGATTGCTCGGTTTGCAAAAAAAGGAGTGAAAAATATGGCCATTGTCACTCCTGCTTTTGTCTCTGACTGTCTAGAAACCCTCGAAGAAATCGGAATGGAGGCCGCAGAGGATTTTGAAGAAAAAGGTGGAGAGGAACTCCATGTAATTCCTTGTATTAATACTAGAGCAGATTGGGTAAATGTAATGAGCCGCTGGATTGACCAGTGGGCCAAAGCAGAAACTGTAACATCTGCATGAAAGGTGACTCTGCATCTTTTGGGACCCAAGCCATACCAAAGTTATTAATAAAACAGGCCCTTCCTGCCTCCATTGGTATATTGGTCATGTCACTAAATATTTTGATCGATACTATTTTTGTTGGGCAATGGATTGGTGCCAATGCCTTAGCTGCCATTAATGTGGTGCTTCCGGTTTCTTTTTTTATCGCTGCATTGGGTATGGCCATCGGTTTGGGCGGAAGTTCAATCATTTCCCGATCCCTAGGGAACAATGATATTGAAAAGGCAACCAAAA
>CAJWAY010000085.1 GCA_913020685.1 uncultured Flavobacteriaceae bacterium | reverse complement strand
TCAGGACAACCATTCATTATTTCGGTACCAAATTCCTCTGGACAATTGTCTTTGTTATCTGGGATTTTGTCTCCATCGGTATCTGGACATCCATTAAATTCTTTAAGTCCAGGTTCTTCTGGGCATGAATCTTTATTATCTGGTATTCCGTCCTTATCTGAATCACCTTGACCAAAATTATAATTAAAACCTGCCATGTGCTGCAGATGTTTGTATGTCCCTTTTTCTTCAGACCATCTGTAAGCAGATCTAATATTTAATGAAATTTTATTTGAGATTGAAATGTCAAATCCCAGACCACCATGAATTGTTCTTCCTGCTCCTAAGGATTTAAAAACCCCCTCAAAATTAAGTTTCTTACCAAAATCAGATAATCCGTAACCACCAATCAAATAGGGAGAGAATTTTTTTGATGAAAAATTAAATTTCAAAAAAGCATCCACTGAGGTATAATCAGTATTTATATTGTCTATTTTAAATTTATTGATACCATAATTTGCTCCAATCGAAAATCCAGCTCCCAGATACCTTCCAATAGAAACTGATGGACCAAAGCCATATTTTGATTCTATTGATTCATCTAAAACTTGAACAGTATTAGCTCCAATGCCAATTGACCAGGGATTATCAGGAGTTTGAGAAGTAGCACATTTCGATAACAAAAAAACTACCAGAAATACTTTGAAGGAAATTAAACTTTTCATATAAAATATCTTATATCTTTAGTTTGTAAACGAATTTCCTAAAGGTTTATTATATGTAGTTTGTTGTCAATTATCATAAAATTTATTAAACAGTAACCAAATACTATCGTTTAAAGTTAAGTGCCGTATCAATCAAAGCCAAATGTGAATAGGCCTGTGGGAAATTTCCTAAAAGTCTTTTTGATTTAAAATCTATGTCTTCACTAAATAATCCAAGATGATTACTGTAAGAAAGTAATTGATCAAACATTGCTTTGGATTTTTCCTCCTCCCCTATTTTGTACAAACTGTTAATGAACCAAAAAGTACATACTGTAAATGAGGAACTTGGAGTTCCGAAATCATCGTCATTTTTATATCGAAATAAAAGCCCCTCAAAGGACAACTCTTTTTCAATTGCTTTAACTGTTTTGACATATTTTAGATCCTTTGCCGCTATAAAACCATAAGTTTCCATTAACAAAACAGAAGCATCCAAATGCTTTGTTCCATATGACTGTGTAAAAGCTTGAACCTCTTCATTCCATGCATTTTCAAGGATATCGTCATAAATTTCAGTTCTAAGCACCTCCCATTTATTCGCAGATTTTCCTGATTGAATGATTTTAGAAATTTTAATTGCTCGATCAACAGCGACCCAACACAGGAGTTTTGAAAAAGTAAAGTGACGATCTTCTTTCCTAAATTCCCAGATGCCTTTATCTGCTTTTTTCCAATTGTGTTCTACTACCCATACAATAGATTTTACAATAGACCACAATTCTTCGTGCCTGTCAGTTTGATCAGCATATTTTTCAATCTGAAAATGAATGGCATCCATCAATATACCATAAATGTCGTTTTGTTTTTGAATAAATGCCGCATTACCTATTCTTACTGGTTTTGATCCTTGATAACCTGACAAATGATCCAATGTTTTTTCAGTTAGCATTTTTTCACCATTGATTCCATACATGATTTGCAACTTTTCGTCCTTATCAGGAATCAAATCAATTATAAATTCTATGAATTTTTTGACAATTTTGAGATGTCCTAACTTGGCGATAACCTTTATTACCATTGAGGCATCTCTAATCCAGCAAAAACGATAGTCCCAATTTCTTACCTCTCCAATTGTCTCAGGTAGTGAAGTGGTAGCTGCAGCCAATACAGCTCCTGTTTTTTCAAACGTAAGTAGTTTCAGGGTTATTGCACTTCTAAGAATTTTCTCGTTATATTGATTGTCAAAAGTAGGTGTTTTAAAACACCAGTTTAGCCAATAAACCTTTGTTTTTTCAAACTCAAATTTCACATCTTCAATTGAAAATGGTTTGATCTTTTCATTGTAAGATATTTTGAAAAAATGATCTTGATCAAGTATAATTTCGTCTCCTCTGAGGACAGAAATCTTGTTAAGGTCGGTATATAAAGTTAATGTGTCATAACGTTCACCGTCAACAACACTGATGATAAAATCATCTTTTACATAGTTTTGTGTTTGACCCTGGGCATATTCCAGTTGTGGATCATACAAAACTTTAAATCTGGGATTACCCTTAATTAATTTAACCAATCTTGTGATTTCTGGTGGTGCATAATATACTCCATTGTCTTTTTGATAACGAGGCATGAAATCCAATAATTGGAAAGCATCGACTCCATTGTCAAAGCGGGTCAATAAAATTGCTGTTTTGTTTAGATATTTTTGAGAAATTTGATAAGAATCGTCACATTCGATCCTGAAAGCCCCACCTTTTTCATCATCAAGTATTTTTCCAAAAACTGAGGGAGAATCAAATTGAGGTAAACAGGACCAATCAATTGAGGAATCCTCATTTATCAGGGCGGAAGATTTACAATTTCCTATAATTCCATAATTTAGGTTGCCTTTACAAGGTTGAGATGACCTTAAATGCATAATTTCGATTGTATTTGTTGATTTAACAGTATTATGGCAAAAAACATTATAGTATCAAATAGGCTTCCAATACAGTTAACGAAATTAGATAATTCTTTTGAATTTACCCCCACCAGTGGGGGCTTAGCAACAGGTATGAACTCGGTTCATAAGGGTCAGGAATCCCTTTGGGTGGGGTGGCCAGGGATCAATAATGATGAGATTGATAAAAAGACATGGGCTCCATTAAAAAAATCATTAAAAAAAGATGGGTATTTTCCAGTATCCCTAAATCAAAAGGAAATTGAAGATTTTTACTACGGGCTTTCCAATAAGTCACTTTGGCCCCTTTTTCATTACTTTATCGAGTTCTCAGTTTTTGATGAAATGCAATGGAAGTCCTATCAAGAGGTGAATCAAAAGTTTGCCGACAGTGTATTGCTAAACATAGATAAGGGAGATACTGTTTGGATTCACGATTATCAACTTTTATTGTGTCCCAAAATGATTAAAGATATCCGTCCGGACGTAACCATAGGTTTTTTCTTGCACATACCTTTCCCTTCTTTTGAGATTTTTAGAATTTTTCCTTGGCGGGAACCCTTACTAGAGGGAATTTTGGGAGCAGACTTAATTGGGTTTCATACTTATGATTATCAGCGTCATTTTTTGAGTTCAGTCAAGCGTATATTAAGGAAAGAAGTCTCTTTCAACCGGGTCATTATGGAAACGCGAGAGGTAGTGGTTAATACCTTTCCCATGGGTATTGATTATGATAAATTCAAAAATGCAGCCCAATCGCACCTTAATATGGCCGGAGACGAAAAGTCGGATCTGAAAAAGCAATTGGAATTGCATAAAAAAGGAGCCGATGAGGGCAAGCTAATCCTTTCTATAGACAGATTGGATTACACTAAAGGGGTAGTAAACCGGATCAAAGCTTTTGAGCTATTTTTGACTAAATACCCAGAATTCCTTGAAAAGGTCCGTCTGGTTATGCTAACAGTCCCTTCTAGGTCAAGTGTATCCGACTACAAAAGGCTAAAAAAAGAGACTGACGAAATCGTAGGTAGGGTAAATGGTAAATTTGCCACAATCAATTGGACCCCCATTTGGTATTATTACCGGGCAATGGCTTTCGATGATCTGATCGACTTGTACATGACTTCCGATATCGCGATGATTACTCCTGTCAGAGACGGTATGAATTTAGTAGCTAAAGAGTTTGTCGCTACACGCGTAAATGGTGATGGAGTTTTGATTCTAAGTGAAATGGCAGGAGCCTCCAAAGAACTTTATGAATCAATACTGGTCAACCCTTTCGACCTAAATCAAATGGCCGATGCTTTATTAAATGCTATTAAAATGCCAGAGAGGGAACAACATAAAAGAAACCTGAGAATGCAAAAAAGGCTCCAACGCTATTCGGTTGAGCACTGGGCCAACGAGTTTATGAAAGCGCTCAATACAAAACATAACAATATAGAGGAGTCTTCGGTTATCAAAATCAATGAAAAAATTAAGACTTCATTAGTTGGAAAATTTAAGTCCTCTCAAAAAAGAATGATTTTTCTAGACTACGATGGAACACTTGTAGAGTATAATGAAAAACCTGAATTGGCCATACCTAATAACTTTTTACTCAAAATATTAGAAAAACTTCTGAAATTCCCGTCGACCGAATTGGCAATAGTTAGTGGAAGAAAACAAGACTTCTTAGACCAATGGTTTGGCCACCTTCCTGTCACTCTGGTTGCTGAGCACGGTCATTTTATCAAGCACAAAAATCAAAAATGGATAGGTAAAGAAACACAGCATAAGAATTGGAAAGAAGATCTTATTCCTGTCATAGAAACCTTCACAGACCGGACGCCTGGAACATTTATTGAGGAGAAAAAAAATAGTTTGGTTTGGCACTATCGTAAAACTGATCCTGAATTGGCGGCCGAACGAGCTGTAGAACTTAAAACAGTTCTGAGCAGTTTAATTTCTGATGAGTTACACCTTATGGATGGTGATAAAATTATTGAAGTTGTCAGTGGACGCTATAATAAAGGGACTGCTGTGTCTGAAATACTTGGAGATAAAACATCCGATTTTATTCTCTGTTTCGGAGATGATATTACTGATGAGTTTATGTTCAATGATCTCCCGTCTCATGCGATCAATGTGAAAGTAGGTAAAAATAATACCCAGGCAAATTATTGGATTGCCAAGCCTCATGATGTTTTATCACTTTTGAATGCACTAACTTCTTAGCCCCTTTTTTTATTTGTTTTGTAAAAGGAAGATTCATAATTTAACAATTATGGATAGATTTCTTTTGATAT
>CAJWAY010000084.1 GCA_913020685.1 uncultured Flavobacteriaceae bacterium | reverse complement strand
AGAGAGTTTGTTAAAACACGAAAAAATGGCAGTAAGATGATGAAATACTTCGGTAGGAAAAAGCTACTTTGGGATGGGGAGAACATGAAAATCAAAAACCTTGAGCAAGCAAATGCCTTTGTAAGTAAAGAATACCGAAAGGGCTGGGGCCTTCCTATTTAATTGTTTTTAGCAACGGTCCCCACATCAATTCAGGAATAGCATTTTGCGATTCCTTTTTAATTATAACCAAATGAATCAGTCCAATAAATTCATTCAAGTTAAAAACCATTTTGAATCCTTTGGCTATCATATTGTAGATTTCGATTTTAAACGTCCTTGGGGAGGCTTCTTAGTTATCAATGAAAATCAGGCAAAAAAATTTGCAGATCAATTTTTTGAGGACATCACTATTGGCAGTCTTAAAATTGGAGGAAAACTCAGTCCCAAATTACTTATTGTCAATTCAAATGCAAGACTCTCATGGCAATACCATTTCCGAAGATCGGAAATCTGGCGAGTCTATAAAGGAACTGTTGGTATTATCCGATCGAATGATGACGATCAAAAACCACTACTAACCCTTAGTGAGGGGGATCAAGTTGAACTTAAACAGGGTGAACGCCACCGGCTTATTGGGCTAAAACAACAAGCCTTAGTCGCGGAAATTTGGCAGCATACCGACCCGAAAAACCCCTCCAATGAGGAAGATATCGTCAGACTGCAAGATGACTTTGGTCGCTAAACTATATCTTTATTTATACCTTTTTGATATTAAATACAAAGAGTAAATTCTCTTTTTAACTTTCTTTAGTAACACCTCTATTGATTTGATTAAAAATGGAAATATTGATTGCCGAAGTTAAAACCATTTCTTTTTCTCTGCTATTATGGAATATCAATCTTTATTCAGTAAGACATTTTAACTAAAGAGTTGCATTTATGTGTTAAATTTTTAGGTAAGATATAAAGCTAAAAGTTGGAAATAAAGTTGATTTTTTTAGTAAATTAATATTGTCCTGTCTTATATATTTTAAACCAACCTATATCAGATTTATGAGTTTACAAAAAATTTTACCAAAAAATAAATCGGAAATTAGGATTCTGGTTATCCAACAAAAAATGATAGGTGATGTTCTGATCTGCAGCTTGATTTGTAAAAATCTCAAGTTGTGGAATCCAGATGTAAAAATTGATTTTGTAGCCAATCGTCACACTTTGGATGTAATTCGTAACAATCCCAATATCAATAATATAATCATTTTTGAAGATAATTTCAAAAAAGACAAATGGGGACTTTTAAAGTTTTTAAATCACTTTAGAAAAAAAAGGTATGATTACGTCATTGATGCCTATGGCAAGTTGGAAAGTGTGTTGATTTGTTTATTCACCTCTGCGAGATACAAAATTGGTTATAAAAAAATTTACTCTTCTTTTGTTTACAATCAATCCATCGAAAGAAAGAAAACTTTAGAAGATGAACTTCAATTATCAATCAAAAATAGGCTTCAATTGTTAGAGCCAATCATGGGGGATTTTCCAAAAAATAGTGAAGTTGAAATTCATTTAACCCAAGAAGAAATTATAAACAGTAGAGAGCATTTAGACTACGTCTTGGGTAAAGGAAATAAAGCCATTATGGTCTCTGCCCTAGGCAGCAGTGAAAATAAAACCTATCCATTTGAATATATGGCCCAATTGATGGATACTGCCCATCAAATCACAAAGCTTCCATTCATACTAAATTACCGTCCCGATCAAAACGGTCAAATTAACAAACTTATTGAGTGTCTTCACCCTAGCACCCAAAAGGCGGTTGTGAAATCCTTAACCCCAAATTCGTTAAGGGATTATATGGCCACCGCCTATCATTGTATAGCCGTAGTGGGTAATGAGGGAGGGGCCATTAATATTGCCAAAGTATTGAAAAAGCCCACGTTTGCAATTTTTTCTCCATTAATTGATCCATCAGGGTGGCATAGCGAAACTCGAAAAAAACATATGGCAGTATATCTAAAAGAATTTTATCCACAAGCCATTGATTACAGTCAACACAAAAAAATTTCAAAAAACCCATCAAAAGTAGAAGAGCTTTACAAATTGTTAAAGCCTAAACTTTTTAAAAAACAATGGATTGATTTCTTAAATAAGCTTGTTTCTGATTAGATCAATTTAAAAAATAATTTATAAAACCCAGTCCGTCCTCTAGAATTGATTTATGCTTTAAATTAAGACATATATTAGGACTCTTCTTTTTAGCTTGTTTTAACCCGGATTTAACCTGAAAGACTTATATAAAAATTCTGCGGGTTTTTATGTAAATCAACTCAGTATTTATTGAGATATCTCATATTCATACTCCCAGTCGGGGTCGTCCAATTTATTTATAATATACTTTATAGTAATTTCCTGATTCTTTGGAATTGGTTCGAGCGACACGATGCGAATGTGTTTTAAATTTCCCATTTTCTTATCCTTGTCAGACAAAATTGCTTTACAATTAGGTATCTCATGATGATTTATAAAACCACCCAATGGTAAACGAATATATCCATCTGAAAAACGCTCATCAAAAATATGAGATATGCCTAGGTCAAAACCTCTAGGTATATCTCGAGTAGCGAAAACACCCAGCCCTTCAATTTTACTTTCCTTGATTGTCAAAAAATCAGGTAAAGGGCGCCAAGTTGTTTTTTTTATCATGAATATTTTTTTAAGTATTTAAAATTGAAAGGTATACAGGTTACCACTGCTTATTTAAACATCATTCAATGTAAAACTTTGGGAATTTATTTACTAAAAATAATCATTTTACTTTAAAATGGTCTTCTAAAACTGCTTAAGTATCGACCTCAAAACAGGTTCATAGGCATCAGCATAACGCAGCATTCCAAGATCACTCGGATGGGAGCCATCTGTTGCTGCTTCCCCATCATGGCCTAAAAGATGGTCCCCATCCATGTAATAAAGGTTTCCTAAACCTGCATCAATTAGTTCAATGTAAGATTTTTTAAGTGCTGCTCGGCTCTTCTGATGACGGTATTTTCTGTTAGGAAAAAATGAAGTGTTTGTAAAACTTCGGTCCTCCACAAGTAATATTGGCGTTTTCTCATGTGTCTCTCGTAATTTTTTAACAAAGGGAACCGTTCTATCTGTAATACTCATTTCGTTCATATTAGGCAAGCAGTCAATTACATAGACGCAGGGATCTTGCTCAGCCAACAAAGCTGCTATCTCAATCTCCATTCGTCCATTGCCTGAGAATCCCAAGTTGATAGTAGGACGCCTCAACCTCCTACCCAAAATGGCAGGAAAAGCCATGCCAGGACGCGATGCACAGGCACCATGCATGATCGAGGTCCCATAAAAAAGTATGGGTTTCTCCTTTCGGGGAGCCAGTGCCTTAAATGATTCACCTTTGGGAACGCCTACCTCCAATGAATTTACTCCATTAAACAATGGTAAATAAAGGGTATACCTTCTGGATCCTGGGCTTAAACCTTTGGCAATCGCGGTTTCTATTTCTTGATTATTTGGCCTTACAACGCTCACCCAGCGATCCATGCCAGCATGATTATTGGCATACAAATCCATACCGCTTACTCCTGTGGCAGGCATATGTGGCATAGCTAATCGTTCCAAAAACAGATTATAACGGATATAAATGTTGGGGGAATCCGACAAAAAACGCAAACACATACCGGCCGAATGTCTTGAAAGATCCCATACCGCATCCCGAACCATTCCCTCCGCTTTGGAAGGAAATCGGTCAAAATATCTTTGGGTATTTGACCAGCCTTTTCCCTCTACCCCAATTTCTTTTACGTCATACCAATCTATTTCATCCTCTAATATCAATGGTTTTTGTGCAAACAACGCCGGGGATAAACCTAAGGTGATCGCACCTCCCAACAATTGAAAAGTAAATTGGCGTCGGCTGTAATACTTTGTCTTCATAAATAATTTTTTTCGTTTTTGTTTGAATTTCTAGTTAATATACAGTGATTTACTTCAGTGGTTTGTATCGACCTTTTCAGTGGAGAACCCATCTGCTTTGATGCCGAACAAGGCAACGAAAATACTTCCATAGAGGGAATGAACCAAACTAGATATAGCAGCAGGAACTGCCACTGCTGGGTTGACATAATTTTCCTTGGCCAAAACAACTCCCAAACCGGAGTTTTGCATCCCCACCTCTACCGAAATGGTCTTACTCACCTCTTCATTCTTCAATAAAATTTTACTTAAAAAATAGCCCAAAATAAATCCAACAAGGTGAAGGGTCATAATCGATAGAATCAAAGAAACCCCGGAGCCTAAAATGATTTCTTTTCCTTGAGCGATGATACTGGCCACAATCAATGTAATCAGTATCACTGCTACCGATGGAGAATAAAACTGGATCTTTTTGGTATAACGCGGCAACTTTGCATTGAGAAAAATTCCCAAAACGACTGGAACCAAGACTACTTTGACTGTACTGTACAACAATCCCAAACCATCGACATCAATCTCATTACTCGAAAGACTGCTGGTCAACAAAGGAGTCATCACTATAGCCGCCATGGTCGAAATGGCTGTCAAGCTAACTGATAACGCCAAATTGGATCGGGATAAAAAAACGATCACGTTGGAGGCCGTTCCTCCAGGACAACTTGATACCAAGATCAGCCCCACCGCAAAAAAAGGTGGCAGATCAAATACTTTTCCCAAGAGCCATCCCAAAAAAGGCATGACCGTAAACTGTAAAAACAAACCCGTCATAACCCACTTGGGAGTCTGGGTAACCCGAAGAAAATCTTCCAATCGCAAGGTTAGGCCCATGCCCAACATGATCCCCCCCAATCCCAAAGTGATCCAATTCCCAGAAAACCAAGTAAAAATAGGAGGATGGTACAAGGCCAAACCAGAGGCTGACAATACGATCCATGGAAAAGCGGCAGG
>CAJWAY010000083.1 GCA_913020685.1 uncultured Flavobacteriaceae bacterium | reverse complement strand
AGGCAGTAATGTCTTAGCCGAGTGATACTAATTACCCGTAAGCCTATCGTAGTACTTTTTCTTCCAAATTGCTTTTAATTAAATTCTTTAAATATTATTTGTTTTCTCAATACGTTTCAATATTATGTAGTGTAAAAAAACGCTACGACAATTAAGGTGGTTATAGCGATGGGGCTCACCTCTTTCCATTCCGAACAGAGAAGTTAAGCCCATCAGCGCAGATGGTACTGCCACATGGTGGGAGAGTATGTCACTGCCTTCCTCGAGACCTCAACACTGCTATGTTGGGGTCTTTCTTTATTTACTCAAAATCTATTTCTCTGAAAAACACATCATTTGAGTTATGGCCGTAAAATAACTTGTAGGAAAATTTTAAGGTAAACCTAATTGTTTGTAAAACAGATTCTAAGGGGTCACTAATACTATAAATGAAAAGAAAATGCCTAATAGAATTAGACTTAATTTTCCTAAATTAAGATTATAATTTTAGAGCTTCCAAAAAGTATTATAAAAAAATTTCCCAATTCAATTTTAAAAAAAATTCCAACAGAAAAGGGTAACTAAAGACGAAGATTTACTTTAGTCGCAGAGTTTTTAGAGGTTAAAAAATTGGAAAAGGATTCTACTCACCATGACTACAAATAAAAGGGAGACTCAATCTCCAGTAATAATCAAAAGGTAAAGCTTGATCTAGCATTTATAATTATACTAAAAATGGTACTTTTAGCGTGAACTTGTTTAGATGGAAAAAAACTTTAAAATGCTGGCCAAAACCTTCTATGGAATGGAAAAAATTTTGGCTGTTGAGTTAAAGCAACTTGGAGCAGTGGATGTCTACGAAGGTAATCGTTTGGTTCATTTTAAAGGTGATAAAGGTTTTATGTACAAAGCAAACCTTTGTCTGCGCACTGCATTAAAAATTTTAAAACCCATTTTTCAATTTCAGGCAAATAACGAAGGTGTACTTTATGAAAAACTTTATAATTACGATTGGAGTGGTTTACTCTCTTCAGATCAAACCTTTGCCATTGATAGTGTTGTAAATGGAAAGGTTTTCAACCATTCACTTTACGTTACTCAACGCTGTAAAGATGCCATTGTAGATCGTTTCCGAAAGGATCATGGAAAAAGACCCATGGTTGATATCAATCATCCAGACGTTCGATTTCACCTTCACATTTTTGATCAAAAATGCAGTTTATCCCTTGACACCTCAGGTGACTCTCTACACCATAGGGGTTATAGATCCTTGACCAATATTGCTCCAATAAACGAGGTTCTCGCTGCTGGGATTATTATGTTATCGGATTGGGATGAAAAAACAGACTTTATGGATCCTATGTGTGGGAGCGGAACCTTTCTTATAGAGGCCGCTATGATGGCTTGCAAAATTCCAGTAAACCATAATCGTAATGTTTTTGCCTTTGAAAAATGGAAGGATTGGGACAATATCCTTTTTAATAAAATTAAAGATTCTAAACTCAACAGCGTCGTTTCTCCAGTAGGAAAAATCTATGGTTTTGATAAAGCCCCTTCTGCGATCGAAAAATCAACCACCAACATAAAAAATGCCGGTCTTGAGGATTTTATTCAAGTCAATAGGGCCAATTTTTTTAACTCTCAAAAAATGGGTGATATACCACTTCACCTTTTGACTAATCCACCTTATGGTGAACGTTTAAGTGGAGACATCAATACATTATATAGAAAATTTGGAGATGTCCTAAAACGATCATACCCAGAAACAGAAGCATGGATTATTAGTTCTAATTTTGAAGCTATTAAGTTTTTTGGACTCCGCCCCAGTAGAAAAATTAAACTATTTAATGGAAAGCTAGAAACGCGTTTGTATAATTTTCCTATTTATGAGGGAACCAAAAAAATTCACAAATTTAAAAATCAAAAGCCTTTTGAGAATTAAAGTTTTACGGGGATAGCATAAGTTATCGTGTAGTTGAAGCCCGCGCCCCAAACATTTTCATCTGTTTTTTTATTAAAACCTGGGATGTACAAATTATCAAAATTATCTGGACGTATATCGCTCATCAATCTGTTGAGCCTGAGACTAAAGCCCATGTAAATATTGTTTATCATTTTTACTTTGATTCCTGTAACAACTTCAACCCATCGAGCAGAAAGCGCATCCTGTTCTCTAATTTCAGGACCTTTCTTAATAATTTCTGCAGGCCAATAATGATTGATCTGATAAGGTTCGTATTCATTTACTTTTTGTTTATGAAAACTATTTCCAATGCGCAACCCCAGATAAATAGAATTGTTCATTCCTTTCCAGTTTTTGAATAAATTATAATCAAAACCTAATTTAATGTAGTTTCCTGTAGTAGTATAATTGATTTGTTCAGATTGTTGTGTTTTTTTTTCATTTCCCAGCTCAATTGCTCCGTAAAACTCAGAGAAAAGTCTAATGTCTCCTACCAACTCCAACCCAAAATAGCCTTTATCTAGTTGGGCCATAAACGGTTTTGATAGATCCAAACCAAATCGAACTGTATATGGTTTCTTTTCCCTTTTTTTAAGGGTATCAACTACTTCTTCTTCCACAATTTCTTGGGCGATAGTCCATTGAACCGCTGCCAGGAGACTAATGATAAACAGCCAAATGTGAACTTTTTTCATCGGATAGGGTATCTCTAATTTTTTCAATGCGTTTAATCCAGCCCTCATCTTGGCTGAGTTTATAGAATAAAGGATTTTCGAAGACAAAGTTAGATTTGTATCCACAGGCTCGATTGATATAAGTGTCAAATTGACTATGGTTCATTTGAAGTGAGTCACTAAGTGTAGGAGAGGAAGTGTTCAAGGTAAATTCAAACTGGGTAAATTCATAGTTGTTTCTCAAGGGAATTGCGATGGAATCTCCCGAATAGACGGCCAAGTTGTCCTCTTGGCCTAAACCTCGTATCAGAAGTTCACTAACACCTTTTTTGGTTTGAGGATTTTCATGATCCTTAAATAAAATGATCATTCTTGGGGTAGCTGGCGTCCCTTCAAGGCAGATATCGTCCTTCTCGCAAGAAAACAAAATCAGAAACATTAGGAAAATGAAACTTCGGAGAATCATTGGCTTAAATCTTCTCTAAAAGTACGACATTTTCGACATGTTGGGTTTGGGGAAACAAATCTATGGCTTTCGATCTGACGAGCTTGTAGTGGTCTTTCATCAAAAATAAATCTCTGGCTTGGGTGGAAGGATTACAACTTACATAAACGATTTTCTCAGGTTGGAGAAAAAGTAACTGTTTTACCACAGCTGGATGCATTCCATTCCGGGGAGGATCCGTAATCACCACATCGGCTTTTCCGTGGCGATTGATAAAATCTTGATTGAAAACCCTGCGCATATCTCCCACTTCAAAAAAAGCATTTTTAATCCCATTTTCTTTAGCATTGGTATTGGCGGCTTCTATTGCCTCGGGAACGGATTCTACCCCAACGACCCTGTTGCAATCTTTGGCAATAAACTGAGCAATGGTTCCTGTACCGGTGTACAAATCGTAAACCAACTCTTTGCCCTTTAGCCCAGCAAAGACTCGGGTTATTTTGTAGAGCTCATAAGCCTGTTCTGTATTGGTTTGAAAAAAGGATTTGGCATTGATTTTAAAGTTCAAGCCTTCCATTTCTTCCATTATGAAGGTTTTACCGTCATAACAAATAATTTCTTGGTCGTAGAGTGTATCGTTGGCTTTACTGTTGATACAATAGAGCAATGAGGTAATATCAAAATGTTTTTTCAGATGTTCTAGTAGTGCCTCACGTTGAGCTTTGTTTTCTTTAAAAAACTGTATCAAAACCATAAACTCTCCATGGCTAGAGTTTCGAATCATAAGGCTTCTGAGAAAACCCTTTTGCTCTCTTGGGTTAAAAAAATCAAGCCCATGTTCCAAGGCAAAGGTTTTGGTAGTGTTTCTAATTTGGTTGGCTGGTTCGGGTTGTAAATGACATTGTTGGATATCTACTACTTTATCCCACATTCCCGCCTTGTGAAAACCCAATCCTTTTTTCTCGATTGGCAGTAACTTGTTTGTAATTTCCTCGCTGGTCAACCACCGTTGATTAGAAAAGGCATATTCCATTTTATTTCTGTAAAAATAGGGTTTGGGAGCAGCTTGTATTTCATCAATTTCCGGAATGATCATCCCTGAGAAGTTTTTTAGGTTGTGCGTGATCTCTTTTTGTTTAAAATGTAGTTGGGCCTCATAGCTCATGTTTTGCCATTTGCAGCCCCCGCAAATTCCAAAATGCATGCATTGAGGAGCAATACGATTAGGAGAGGGTTTAAGAATTTCAATCAGATTAGCTTCAAAATATCCCCTTCTTTTTTTATAGGTTTCTATATTGATCTTGTCCCCGGGAATTACTCCGGAGACAAAGATAACTTTCCCCTGCTTGGATTTTACCACTCCCTTTCCACGGTTGGTAATATCAATGACCTCCAAGTTTTTGTATCCCTCCGGAATAAATTTATTTACCATGTTGTAAAAATAGGATTGTTTTTTTACCCATTTCACATATTTTATAAACCATTACTAAGAATTTGAATTCTTTTTTCAATTCATCAGGACTCACATAAAGTAGAATTATATTGTTATTTTTGTATTGGATTTTTGGAAAAATTAAGTACGATTGAATATTAATGATGAATACCTCAGAAAAGACTCTACAGAATTACTACGTAGAATTAGAAGCTAAATTTGGCGCACATAACTACAAACCTCTTCCTGTTGTATTGGAAAGAGGTTCAGGTGTATTTATTTGGGATGTAAATGGAAAAAAATATTATGATTTTTTATCTGCTTATTCAGCAGTAAACCAAGGACATTGTCACCCTAAAATTATTTCAGCTCTTAAGGAACAGTCAAATAAATTAACACTAACATCAAGGGCATTTTACAACAATATTCTTGGTACTTATGAAAAGTTTTTGTCAGATTTATTTTCCTATGACAAGAGTTTGCCCATGAATTCTGGTGTTGAAGCGGGTGAAACAGCAGTTAAATTAGCAAGAAAATGGGGCTATGAAAAAAAAGGAATAAAAAAAAATGCTGCAAAAATTATATTTCCAGAGGGAAATTTTTGGGGAAGAACATTGGCAGCTATTTCAAGTTC
>CAJWAY010000082.1 GCA_913020685.1 uncultured Flavobacteriaceae bacterium | reverse complement strand
TAATAGAAGGAAAAAAAGATTATGTTAAGGTAACAGTTCAAGATAAATCTTACTATGTCAGAAAAAATTTAAAAACATTTTTAAAAGATTTACCAGCCTCAAAATTTGTGAGAATTAGTAAGTCATTAGCATTAAATATAGAACAGATTAAGAAAATAGATAAAAATATGTTATTTGTAAAGTCAGGTGAATATTTTATAATTGGCAAAAAATACAGCCAGGAAATAAAGGAACTACTAAATAAATAACGACGAATATTTTATATACATAAAATTTATTAATCTAGACATATGATAAATAAATGTATTTTATTTTTTCTATTGTACATTTAAAGTTATAAATTAGAAACAAGGGTTATTCTTTTTTAATTTGTAACAATTACAGATAAAATTTTTGTTTGTGAGTAAAATAATATCAAACCGTATATCACTTTTATTTCTTTTTTTTAGCTCATTAATCTTTGCCCAAGATAAATATGTTGAAAAAATATCTGGAATAGATTATGAGGTGCACATGCAGCTTATACCAAAAGGAAGTTTTATTATGGGAAGCACAAAATCTGAAAAAGGACATTTTGGGGACGAAGGTCCACAACATAATGTTAAGATTGATGGATTTTGGATGAGCCAACATGAAATAACTTGGGATTTGTATAATTTTTTTGTAACCAGAGAAATGGATGCAAATCAAAAGCCTAAAACTAATCAATCAGAAGTGCAATTGGATGTTGACGCTGTTTCTGGTGCAACAACTCCTTATGTAGAAATGAGTTTTGGAATGGGAATTGACAATTATCCAGCGATTTGTATGACTCAATTAGCAGCTGTAAAGTTTTGTGAATGGTTATCTGCAATGACAGGGCATTTCTATCGATTACCTACAGAAGCTGAATGGGAATATGCCTGTAGAGCTGGAACTGATACTGCTTACAGTTTTGGAGATGATCCTAGTCAACTTTCTGATTACGCTTGGTATAAAGAAAATAGTCAGGATAAATATCAAAAAGTTGGTACAAAAAAAGCTAACCCTTGGGGTTTATACGATATGCATGGTAATGTAGCGGAATGGACTTTAGATCAATATGTTCCTACAGTTTACAGAAATAGAACTCAAGGAGAAACTAATCCAATTACAGTTGGAGAAAAAGTTTATCCTAAAGCAGTGCGTGGTGGTTCATGGATGGATAGTCCAAATCGATTGCGGTCTGCAGCAAGACGACCTTCATCAAAAAAATGGAAGAAGCGTGATCCACAAATACCAAAAAGTAAGTGGTGGCACACCGATGCCCCTTTTGTAGGTTTTCGGATTGTTCGACCTTTAGAAACCCCATCTGAAGAGGAACAAAAAAAATATTGGAAATACGAATTAACAGATTAAACTATAAACTAAATAAGATGAAAAATAAAAATCAAAAAAATGAATCAAGACGAGCTTTTGTTCAAAAAACTGCAATGGCAACAGGTGCACTACTGACTGTGCCGATGGGATTAGAAGGAATGGCTCGAGTAAATGGAAATAAAAAATTAAAATTGGCTCTAGTTGGTTGCGGAGGTAGAGGTTCTGGAGCAGCTGTTCAAGCTCTTACTGCAGACGAAAATGTAGAACTTGTAGCTATGGCTGACGCATTCGGAGATCGAATCGAACGAAGTCTAAAAGGAATACAAGAACATTTTGATGGAGAGAAAAAAATAAGTATCAAAGAAAAAAATCGTTTTGTTGGCTTTGATGCTTACAAAAAGGCAATTGATCTTGCTGACGTTGTTATTTTGACAACCCCTCCTGGATTTCGACCATATCATTTTGAATATGCAATTGCAAACGACAAGCATGTATTTATGGAGAAACCCTTAGCAACCGATCCAGTTGGAATTCGCAAGGTTTTAGCAACTGCAAAAATTGCAAAAGAAAAAAAACTAAATGTTGTTGTTGGCTTACAAAGACATTACCAATCTAAATACATCGATTTAAAACAGCGTATTGATTCGGGAGCAATTGGCAAAATTAGAAGTGGTCAAGTTTATTGGAATGATGCTGGTGTTTGGACAAAAAAGCGTAAGGCTGGACAATCAGAACTAGAATACCAAATGCGCAATTGGTACTATTTTAATTGGCTCTGTGGGGATCACATCTTAGAGCAGCACATTCACAATATTGATGTAGCAAATTGGTTTATCGGAGATTATCCAGTATCGGCTCAAGGTATGGGTGGTCGCCAAGTTCGTAACGGAAAAGATCATGGAGAAATTTTTGACCATCATTTTGTCGAATTTACATATGCTAGCGGTGCTGTAATTGCTAGTCAATGTCGTCATATTCCTGGAACTATGAGTAGGGTAGATGAGGTTTTTCAAGGTACACAGGGAAGCGTTGAAATTGGTAAAGGAATAATAAACGATTTAAATGGCGATAGCACATATAAATACCCAAATAAATGGGGAGAGGATCCAAACCCTTATCAAGTCGAACACGATAGACTTTTTGCCTCAATTCGAAATGGAGGTGTTATAGCTGATGCTGAAAACGGTGCCAAAAGTACCCTAACAGCAATTCTAGGAAGAATGGCAACTTATACAGGGAAGAAAATTACTTTTGATGAAGCTCTAAACTCTAAACTACATTTAATGCCTGAGGAAGTGACTTGGAATACTACTCCACCATCCCTTCCTGATGAGAATGGTAATTATTCAATTCCTACTCCTGGTAAAACTAAATTTATCTAGTAATGAATCGTAGAAATTTTTCACAACTTGCAGGAATTGGGGGAATAGGATTATTTTCATCCCAATCCATTTTTGCTTCAAATAGTAACTCAAATAAACACTCATTCAATTTAGCTTATGCCCCCCATTTAGGAATGTTCCGTCATCATGCTGGTAATGATCCAATAGACCAGCTAAATTTTATGGCAGATCAGGGTTTTACTGCTTTTGAAGACAATGGTATGCGAAACCGTGAAGTTGCTTTACAAGAAAAAATGGCTCAGACAATGGATAGGCGTGGCCTTCGAATGGGTGTTTTTGTAGCGCACGAAATTTATTGGAAAAAACCGAATCTAGCCAATGGTGATAAAGCTTTAAGAGAAGAGTTTTTGGACTATATTAAAAAAGCCATCCCTGTAGCCAAGCGGGTTAATGCCAAGTGGATGACAGTAGTTCCTGGATACGTAGATTTGAGACAAAACATGGCCTACCAAACTGCTCATGTAGTTGAAAGTTTGAAACAAGCATCTGCATTATTAGAACCTCATGGTATTGTTATGGTATTAGAACCGCTTAACTTCAGAGATCATCCAGGTCTATTTTTAGCAGAGAGTCCACAAGCATATGAGATTTGTAAGACTGTAAATTCTCCCTCCTGTAAAATTCTTTTTGATATTTATCATCAACAAATCCAAGAAGGAAATCTGATTCCAAACATTGAAAAATGCTGGGATGAAATAGGATATTTCCAAATAGGTGATAATCCAGGAAGAAATGAACCTACTACCGGAGAGATTAATTATGCCAATGTATTTAAATATATTCATTCTCGGAATTTCGATGGTATTTTAGGAATGGAACACGGAAATAGCCGTCGTGATAAAGCAGGTGAGCAAGCAGTGATTGATGCCTATGTTAAAGTAGACCAATTCCTGTAATGTTCAATTCCATTACCCAATTGCTTGGAATTCGATATCCAATTATTCAAGCGGGTATGGTTTGGGCGAGCGGATGGAGATTGGCTTCAGCTGTAAGTAATGCTGGAGGATTGGGGCTTTTAGGAGCGGGTTCTATGTATCCTGAAGTACTCCGTGAACATATCCAAAAATGTAAAAAAGCAACCAATAAACCTTTTGGTGTTAACGTCCCTTTGCTTTATCCAGATATAGACAAATTGATGGAAATAATTGTTGAGGAAAAAGTTTCAATTGTTTTTACAGCTGCAGGAAACCCTAAATTATGGACAGAGCATTTAAAATCACATGGATGTACCGTGGTACATGTTGTAAGCTCCGTAAAATTTGCATTAAAAGCCCAAGACTGCGGAGTAGACGCAATTGTAGCAGAAGGATTTGAAGCAGGAGGTCATAATGGAAGAGAGGAAACAACGACTATGACTTTAATTCCTTTAGTTAAAAAAGCCATTCAAATTCCTCTTATTGCTGCTGGAGGTATTTGTACAGGGGAATCAATGATAGCTGCCATGGCTCTTGGTGCTGAAGGAGTTCAGGTAGGTTCTCGTTTTGTTGCTACCCCCGAAGCATCTTCTCATTCAAATTTTAAAGAAGAAATACTGAAAGCAGAACAAGGGGCAACTATTCTAACTTTAAAAGAGTTAACTCCTGTGAGAATGATGAAAAATCCATTTTATAAAAAGATCCAAAATCTTTATCAAAATGGAGCTAGTGTAGAAGAACTTAGTTTTGCGCTAGGAAGAGGTCGAGCCAAAAAAGGTATGTTTGAAGGTGACCTTTCTGAAGGTGAATTAGAAATTGGGCAAGTAGCGGCACAAATTAATTCAATAAAACCTGCAGCAGAAGTTGTTCAAGAATTTATCAAAATATATAACAAAACAATAGACAGATTAAACAAAATTAATTGACCACGGCAGCTTCATTGAATTCAATCAAAATTTGATTTTGAGTCAAATCTTCAAAAGTTTCTTCTTTTCTAATTAAATGAGCTTCCTCTTTATACCAAAGTACTTCTGGTGGGCGAAAACGAGAGTTGTAATTACTTGCCATTGTAAAACAATAAGCTCCAGCATTTCTGAAAGCTAAAATATCACCCTCTGATATCTCTGCTATTTTTCTATTGCTCCCAAAAGTATCCGTTTCACAGATATATCCCACTACTGTATAAAATCGTTCTTTTCCTTCGGAGTTAGATATGTTAACGATGTCATGATGAGAGCCATACATCATAGGTCTAATGAGATGATTAAACCCTGAGTCAACTTGAGCGAATACTGTCGAGGTAGTTTGCTTGACAGCATTTACTTTTGTTAAAAAATAACCTGCCTCGCTTACCAAAAACTTTCCTGGTTCAAAAGTTAGCTTTAACTCTTTTCCATAAGTTTTGCAAAAAAGTTTGAAGCGTTGACTTAATTTTTCTCCCAATTCTTCAATATTAGTTTCTATATCGCCAAGTTTATAAGGGACTTTAAAACCACTACCAAAATCTATAAATTCTAAATTTTTAAATTTTAAGGCGGT
>CAJWAY010000081.1 GCA_913020685.1 uncultured Flavobacteriaceae bacterium | reverse complement strand
CTCCCAATTCATAAGTCTCCTCTATTGTTAAATGGCGAAGAGTCTCAAAAGTCTGTTTACGATCCCAAGGACATTTATCCCTAAGTTCATCCATAATATCAAGCAAACGCTCTAAAGCCTGAAGCTGTAATATCCTAGATCCCATTTACACTCACTCCGTATTAAAAGGTTTTTCCTCCTTTGGTAGTTCAAATTTTAATTCGTTTGAATCCAACAGTAGGTTGTACCATTGTATGATTTTTTTGATGTCACTACCATATACACGGTCTTTATCATAATCTTGAAAAACCTCAAAAAAATAGGACTCCAATTCCTCTTTAGAAGCTTTGGGTTTTAACCTTGCAGGTTGGCCTTTCTCCAGTTGATAAATTCGCTCAAAAATATCACTAATGGGCATTTCATCCTTTAATCCAAAAACCCTGATTTCTGATAATACATTGACTTGATGTCTTATGTTAGTGACAATTTTCTTTTGATCGGATAGTGAGACAGCAATAACACCCTTTCGGGTTTGAGCAACCATTTTAAACAAACCAGGTCTTCCAGTGATGGTTAAAATTTTATCTAGATTGGACTCACTCATTTTCTTGTCTTTTTAGCCAAAAAACGCATTTTGTAATCAGAATTTATATTGCCTTTGCTAATATTACTCAATTTACCCTTTAGCAATCTTCTCTTTAGTGGACTAAGTCTGTCAGTAAATAATATACCCTCAATATGGTCATACTCGTGTTGTACGACACGGGCAGCAAGACCATCTAAGGTCAATATCTGTTCCTCAAATTGCTCATCCAAAAACTGTATGGTTATTTTCTCCTTACGGGAAACGTCTTCTCTTATGTTGGGGATACTCAAACATCCTTCGGTAAAACTAAATTCTTCACCGGTCTCAGCCATAATCTTTGGATTGACAAAAACCCGCTTGAAATCCTTTAAAAATTCCGTTTCCTCATGAGCTAAATCCTCGTCTTGAGCAAAAGGAGAAGCATCAATCACAAAAAGTCGTAAGGATTCTCCAATTTGTGGAGCAGCCAGACCGACTCCATTTGCATTGTACATGGTTTCCCACATATCTTCAATCAGTTTATCCAAATTTGTATCCTCAGTATCTACAGGAGATGCCTTAACATTTAAAACATTGGATCCATAAGCTATGATAGGTAAAATCATAAAACTGATTTAGAATTTGATATCAAATAAGACTGTAAAATCAAGGTAGCACTGATTTCGTCAATAACCGCTTTGTCTTTTCTAGTCTTTTTTTTTGCACGTGTTTGAATGAGACTGTTAAAAGCTATTTTTGAGGTAAAACGCTCATCTTGGCGAACAACGGCTACTGTTGGAAATCTTTTTTTTAATCGGTCGATAAAGAGTAGAATGTCTGCCTCTACCCCAGATCGATTTCCATCTTTCTGTTTGGGTTGTCCGACAACAAACTTAATAATTGAAGTTTCTTTTTGATAATCAACAAGAAAGGAAAGGGCCTTGTGAGTCTCCACAGTAGTCAAACCACTAGCAATAATTTGCTCAGCATCAGTATGAGCTAAACCTGTGTGTTTTTTTCCGAAATCAATTCCAATCAGTACCCCCATTGTGTATACAAATATACTTTTTTTGAGAAGACAATTATGGCTATTAAAACTACTGAATTGAGTATTTTTGAAAAAAAATAATATGCAAAACATCATAGAGTCCGCATGGGAAAATCGATCATTACTCGAAAAAAGTGAAACCCAGGAAGCCATAAGAGAAGTTATCCATCAATTAGACGCTGGAAAATTGCGAGTAGCAACTCCCACCGATGGGGGTTGGCAAGTCATCGAATGGATCAAAAAAGCAGTTGTACTATACTTCCCCATCCAAAAGATGGAGACTATGGAAGCTGGTCCCATGGAATTTCACGACAAAATGCCTCTAAAAAGAGGGTATAAAGAAAAAGGAATTCGGGTCGTTCCTCATGCTATCGCTCGACACGGAGCCTATATTTCCAGCGGAGTCATTCTCATGCCCAGCTATGTGAATATCGGTGCCTATGTTGATGCAGGAACCATGGTGGATACCTGGGCAACTGTGGGCAGTTGTGCTCAAATTGGAAAAAATGTACACCTCAGTGGTGGTGTAGGCATCGGAGGAGTTTTAGAACCCCTTCAAGCTGCTCCTGTGATCATAGAAGACAACGCTTTTATTGGATCAAGGTGTATCGTGGTAGAGGGAGCCAGAGTTGGAAAGGAAGCTGTATTAGGAGCTAATGTAGTCATCACCGCTTCTACCAAAATAATTGATATTTCAGGAGAAAGCCCGGTCGAATATCGTGGATTGGTACCTGAAAGATCCGTGGTCATTCCAGGAAGTTATACCAAAGCTTTCCCCGCAGGAGATTATCAGGTACCCTGTGCTTTGATTATTGGTCAAAGAAAAGAAAGTACAGATAAAAAAACCTCACTAAACAACGCTCTTAGAGAACATGAAGTAGCCGTTTAAGGCCAACAGAATTATGCTCGATCTCTCCATTGTTATTGTCAACTACCGTTCTTGGCCTAAACTAGAAGGCTGCTTATCAAGTCTTGACCATCAAACAGAAAAGGCAGAGAAGGTAATTGTGGTAGACAATCGCTCCGACGACGGGGTGCTCAATAGTTTTATGGAAAAATTTCCTTGGGTAGAGTGGATTAAAAATGTCAACAATGAAGGTTTTGCTGCGGCCTGTAATCTGGGAGCCCAAAACATCTCAAATAGATGGCTGTTGTTTCTTAATCCCGATACGCGACTCCCCAAAGACTGTTTACAGACTTTGATCCCGTATTGTGATCAACATCCCGACTTTCATTTGATCACTATCAAACAATTGAATGAAAGCGGAATAAATACCCATCCCTATGGTATTTTTCCCAATGTTTGGAACAGTGCGGGACTAGTGCGATTTCTGGAACGATTGATTTTGTATCCCGACCAAACCAAAAAGGCAATGGCCAAAAACCCCATCGCCTTTCCCCAATGGATATCAGGCTCCTTTATAATGATGCAAAAGCAACATTTTGATTTGATTGGAGGCTGGGATGATCGGTTTTGGATGTATTGTGAAGACATTGATTTATCTAAAAGAGCTGCTGAAGCAAAACTCAATAGGGTTTTACTTAATGAATGGGAATGCCTCCACTCTCACGGAGTTTCGTCCCGTAGTAATTTAGAAACCAAAATAAAGACCAAAGCAGCCGTTATTAAATCCACCCACATTTACATTGAAAAGCATTTTTTAGGAAATAATAAAAAATGGGCACACAGATGGTTAAAATTCCACAAGACAGTTGAATTGTATTTGTTGAGTTTTATCGACTCTTCCAAAAGAGAAATCCTAAAAGTATTAATCCCATTTTGGCGCGAATTGTTTTCTAAGGGAATTTAATATTGATCAAGCTGAGAGAAAGCCCTATTTTTGTTTAATCAATGAAACAGATCATCAAAATTCTGGAAGCTGGAAAGGTGCTCCTCGCCCCTACTGATACCATATGGGGTATTCTTTGTGACGCTACCAATTCTGAAGCTGTAAGAAAAATATATGATTTAAAAAAAAGACCTGACAGCAAGGCCATGGTATGTATGGTATCTGATTTTGAGATGCTCAAAAAACACATTGGTGATTTACCTCCAAAACTAGATTATTATATTAATGACCAAAGACCGACCACTGTAATTTACAACAACCCCAAAGGCCTTGCACAAAATGCTGTTGCTCATGAAAAAACGGTAGCTATCAGGGTGGTAAATCATCACTTTTGCACTCCTTTGATCAAGGCCTTTGGAAAACCATTGATATCTACTTCGGCCAATATCAGCGGTGCTTCACACCCTCGAAAATTCTCAGATATTGATATAGAAATTATAAACGGAGTTGACCATATAATTGAGTTGGACAAGGACAAGGTCAATCCACATCCTTCAAGAATCATAAAAATTGAATTGTCGGGGGAAATATCCCTTTTGAGATCCTAATCATGTTAAACAAAGACTTCCATACTGTTCTTAAAAAAGAAGTATTTCGAGCCTTGATTCGTTGTGGGGAAAATTTGACCATTGAGAATTATCTCGTGGGAGGTTTTGTTCGTGACCATTTGCTTGGCAATGGGAAAGCCAAAGACATTGATGTGGTGGCTATTGGTTCAGGAATTGAACTAGCCAAAGCGGTTCAAAAACAATTGCCCGGTGCAAAAGCAGTTCAAGAATTTAAATCTTATGGAACCGCAATGGTTAAATGGCGAGATATTAGTCTGGAATTTGTAGGTGCAAGAAAGGAGTCTTATTCACAGAGCAGTAGAAATCCAAAAGTCACCCAAGGAACATTAGATGACGATCAAAACCGGAGAGATTTTACCATTAACGCTCTAGCAGTTAGCCTGAATGAAAAGGATAAAGGGACTCTCATCGATCCATTTAATGGTTTGGATGACCTCCAAAATGGTATTATCCGTACTCCTTTGGAACCTACAGTAACTTACTCCGATGATCCTCTCCGCATGCTACGTGCAATAAGGTTTGCAACCCAATTGAATTTTAAAATTGAAGACAAATCAATCATAGCAATCAAAAAAAATGCGCATCGAATTGGAATAATCTCAGAAGAACGTATTGTAAATGAACTTCACAAAATAGTGCTAACAACTCAACCCTCAAGTGGGTTTCTAATGCTGGAACAAAATGATCTTTTGGAACGCATCCTGCCTGAACTGATCCAACTCAAAGGAATAGATGAAATTGAGGGCAAAGGTCATAAAGATAATTTTTATCATACCCTTGAGGTAGTCGACAACATTTCCCAGAACACAGAAAATCTTTGGCTCCGTTGGGCAGCGCTGTTACACGATATTGGAAAGGCACCGACCAAAAAATTTCACCCTAAAATTGGATGGACCTTTCATGGGCACGAGTTTGTTGGGTCCAAAATGGTCCATAAACTCTTCAAACGGTTAAAAATGCCACTAAATGAAAAAATGAAATACGTTCAAAAACTAGTGATGTTGAGCTCCAGACCCATTATCATTGCTGAAGATATTGTGACTGATGCTGCTGTAAGACGACTCGTTTTTGATGCAGGTGAAATTTTAGATGATTTGATAACCCTTTGCGAAGCAGACATAACCACCAAAAATCCTGATAGATTTAAACGCTATCACAATAATTTTAAGATTGTAAGGGAAAAAATTAAAGAAGTCGAGGAAAGAGATCGAGTCAGAAATTTTCAACCACCTGTGAC
>CAJWAY010000080.1 GCA_913020685.1 uncultured Flavobacteriaceae bacterium | reverse complement strand
ATGGTGATTCCCCTTTCCCTCTCCAAATCCATGTTGTCCAACAATTGATCTTGCTTTTCTCTAGAGCTTACTGAACCGGTATAATCAAGCAAACGATCTGCAAGGGTGCTTTTGCCATGGTCGATATGGGCAATGATACAAAAATTTCTAATGTGATTCATCCGCGCATTTCCTCTTCGAGACAAAGATACTTATTTTCAATACTTGGTTTTTTGTTTGGGTTATAAAAGTTAATTTTAAAGTAAAAATTAATTTTACCATGAAAATATTATCAAAAGTAATGCAAGTCATGTTGGCCACCACTTTTATATTTTCAGCCTACACAAAGGCAATAGGCCCAGGTTTTTTTGAAATCACATTAATGGATCAGGGTTTGGCTCCTACCAGAGTTTTTGCTGGACATATGGCTAGGTTTTTTATAGGATTGGAGTTTGCACTAGGGATATTGATGTTTTTACCTTTTTACGTAAAACAATTAATGCAAATCACCTTTTTATTGTTAGGGGGATTTACGGTTCACTTGATTTACCTTTGGTTAATCGGTGATACTGAAAACTGTGGTTGTTTTGGCGAGATGATCTCGATGACTCCTGAACAATCAATCCTTAAAAATATGGTCATGCTGGCAGTAGCCCTTTTGGTATACAAAACAGCTCAAACCATACACCTTGCCAAAATAATTCCCTTGGGATTTACAGGAGCAACTATTCTAAGCATGTGGTTGTTTTTACCCATGCCTAATCATGAGAATTTCCCGTTTGAAAACTTTACTCAATTTGAATCAAAAGGAAGAGTTGACCTAACCTCAGGACAAAAGCTAATCGCAATTTTTAATTTGGATTGTGAACATTGCCAGGAGGCAGCTGTGGAGTTGGGCGAACTCGAAAGGCAATATGAGGAATTTCCAGAGCTTTATGTGCTATTTTATCAGGAGGGCTCGACCATTGTTGAGGACTTTGAAAGCATTACACGATCATCTTTTCCCTATACCTTTATCGATGTCAACACCTTTTTTGATTTAATAGGTGACTCTCCACCGAGGATATATTATCTCAAAAAGGGAAGTGTAGCTGAAATTTGGGATGCAGACTTTTCTCAAAAAATTGTAAAAACCTTTGAATTAGAATAGTAGCCTGATATCGGAAAGGATTTTACTACTTTTGTAAAAAATTCAAATTGGTCAAAATTGGTGACATATCGTTAGGGAATTTTCCTTTACTGTTGGCTCCCATGGAGGATGTCAGTGATCCACCTTTCCGCGCCTTATGTAAGGAAAATGGTGCTGATTTAGTATATACCGAGTTTATTTCGAGTGAAGGGTTGATACGTGACGCTGCAAAAAGTGTTCAGAAATTAGACATTTATGAAAAAGAGCGACCTGTCGGCATACAAATTTTTGGGGCAAATTTGGATTCTATGGTTCGCTCTGTAGAAATTGTTGAGGCGTCTAAGCCTGATATCATCGACATAAATTTTGGTTGTCCAGTAAAAAAAGTTGTCAGCAAAGGTGCTGGAGCAGGAATTTTGAGAGACATTCCATTAATGGTCAAGTTAACGGCCGAAATGGTCAAACACACCTCACTGCCCTTAACGGTTAAAACGCGTTTGGGATGGGATCACGACTCGATTAAGATCGTAGAGGTAGCAGAGCGACTCCAAGATGCTGGGGCCAAAGCTATTTCAATACACGGCAGGACACGTGCACAAATGTATAAAGGGGATGCTGATTGGAAACCTATTGCTGCTGTAAAAAATAACCCTAGGATGCACATTCCTGTTTTTGGAAATGGGGATGTGGATAGCCCAGAACGGGCCATGGAAATGCGTGATCGGTATGGTTTGGATGGTGCAATGATCGGGAGGGCCAGTATTGGTAATCCCTGGTTTTTTAATCAGGTAAAAAATTATTTTGAAAAAGGAATCCATTGCGATCCTCCCACTTTGAAAGACAGGGTCCAGGTTGCCAAAAGGCATTTGGAAATGTCTATTGCTTGGAAAGGTGAGGTTTTGGGTGTTTTGGAGACTAGACGTCATTACACCAATTACTTTAAGGGAATTCCCAACTTTAAACCATACAGGACTGCATTGGTAACAGCCATTAATCCAAATGAAGTTTTTGATATCCTATACCGAGTTTTAGATGAAGTGATTGAACCCGCTTGGGTATAATCTAAAGTTTCAAACTTCGGCTCGCCCATGCTGAGACAATACTCCCCAAAAAAAGGAGTGTTCCCATCACTAAAAGAAAGTTTTCTAATTCCCATTTGACGGGATATGCTAATGAGGTTCCAGGGACATTAATGATGGGACTCCATTGTTGAATCAAGATCACAACTGAAGACAACAATAGACCGATTCCTCCCCCAAATATAATTATCAACAAGCCTAGTGTAAAAAAGATTTGAAATAACTGTTTGTGATTAATTCCCATGGCTTTTAAAATATTCATCTCAGATTTTTTATCCAAAATCATCATTAGTAGGGCACCTACTAGATTGAAAAGGGCAATTATCATAACTAAAGTGAAAATTAAATAAATAGCTAATTGTTCTATGTTGAGCATTTTGTATAGGGCTGAATTGAGTTGCTCACGGTCTTTGATTTGAACAGAGCTACCCATTACCTTCCAAATCTTATTTTTTAAATATTCAAGATCAGCTTGTGGAGAGACTTTTATTTCAATGGAGGAGAAAATATTTTGGGGGTATTTCAACAAATTTCGGGCAAAATCCAGGGTGCTGAAAATGTATTTTTTATCAATGTCTTCACTGATTTGATACAAACCAATGGTAACGGCCTGTTTTGAGTGAAAAGGGGTTTGTCTTAAGCTACCTTTTAAATTTTTTTGGGGAATGCTGATGTTAAGAAAAGAGCCATAGTCATATACACCCAGATCCAAACTGGCACCAATTCCATATCCCGCAACAATGGAATTGGATTCGGGAACCAACCACTCTCCAACTGCAACAAGAGAATCTGCCGGAATAACATTGAGGTAATCTTGCCCAACTCCTTTTAAATAGGCTACTTGAGTCTTTTCCTTAAAAGATAGGAATACTTTTTCCTCTAAAATGGGGCTAATTGCTTTAATATCTATATCCTTCTCCAATTCATTGATCTGGCTACTGTCCAGTAGTATGGTTTTGCCTTGTTTGGCCTCAACCCTCAAGTCAGGATCAAATACATTTGAGAAGGACAAACCAAAATCTTTTAAACCCGAAAAGGCACTTAATACAATCATAAGTGCAGCCGTCGCCACCACAATGACCAGTATAGCAATAGAGTTGATTCTGTTGATTACGGTTTGTTTGCTTTTTGAGAAAAAATAACGCCAAGCGATTTTGAAAATAACTGGCATCTTTTAATTGTTTTGTTTTTTGGAAGGCTTATTTGGATTTTTAATGGGATTTTCGGGGTGATTCAGGGCTTTTTCTATCGCATCTAAATAATCCAAGGAATCATCGATATAAAAAGAAAATTCGGGTATACGTCTCAATTGGTTTTTCATTCTTTGAGACATGTCATGCCTGATTTGGAACTTGTTTTCTTGAATACCTTTTAGTAAGGTATTGGCCTTTTTAAGAGGAAAAATACTTAGATAGACCTTGGCTAAAGATAGATCGATTGTTACTTTGACCTTGGTAATGGAAATTACAAGGTTGGAAGCACCATGGGTTCTTATGGTTTCTTGAAGCATGGTAGCTAGTTCATGCTGAATTGCAGCAGCAATTTTTTTCTGTCTAGGAGTTTCTTCCATAACACATATATTAACAAAAGTAGGCATTCCGATTGAAAATTATTATTTTTAAGATCATGAGAATATTTAGTATAAACATGTCCTTCGCCTTTATTTTGATGGCTTTTTGCGCAGCTTCAAGTTTTGCTCAAGGTGACCTGGAGATAATGCGCCAATTGATATTTGAAAAAACCAACGCCTTGAGGGTTGAAAAAGGTTTACCTAAATTAGAAAGATTGGACTCATTAATGGATTTGGCTCAGCTTCATAGTGAAAATATGGTCAAATACGGCTTTTACGATCATTTAGATCATTTGGGTTTAAATCCTACACAGCGGGCTGAAAAATTTAAAGTTAAGGCATGGGTCAAAAAGGGGAATCGGTTTACGGGGATTGCTGAAAACATTGCTCAAACACCTTGGTTTGAAAACGTAAAAGGATGTGGCGATACGAGAGCCGAAGAAGATCTGGCTCAATGTATGGTAACCGGGTGGAAAAACAGCCCTCCTCATTACAAAAATATTCTAGGAGATTACACCAATTTGGGGGTCGGCTTGTTTTTTGATAAAAAAGGCATTGGTTATGGCACCCAAAACTTTCGCTAACTTACCACTCTATATGTTCCCATTTATATTCAGAATTAAGTCGGTAAGCCCCTAAGAATTTTTTCTTCCATTGATCGGGAGCAATCAGCGATAGATAGTCCTCTTTTTCTCCCTTGTAGAGAAAATAGGTTTCACCAACTAGTGGCTCAAACTTAAACTTTGCCGTATAAACTTTTTGAGTATCACTCGCAGTTCTAACAAAATCCTTGATTTTGCCTTTCAGCTCTTCCAGTTCTGTTTGAAACTGTTTGGACACTTTTTTCACTCCTTTTTGCTTGAAGGCATCTACATTGGGAACCTTGATAATAGGTCCGGTGGGTTCGGAAGCATAGGGAAGTAAACGCGCAATATACTCCCTTTGTTCCTCGTCCCAAACAATGTTATCGGATGTTTTCTTTTTCAATTCAAATTTTTTACAAAGATAGATAGTTTTAAAACCTTTCGGATTTTTCGTAAGCAAGAAGCTTATTTCCTCATGTCCTTAATGGCCTTGTAAATCAAAAACACCAAAAAAGCGACTACCGAATAGACAATTATATTATGCAAAAAGTATCCCATTCAATTTTTTTTGGAAAACCATATTCGGGTGACGATTACTTCCTGCCCCAGGGTTTTTTTTAAGAACTCTGAAATGTGAACAATTTCATACCCTTTTTGCTCATAAATTAAGGAAACGTCAACAACAGAGCTAGCTTCATAAACCTTTTGGGTAGGCTGAGATTCACCTATGTCTTCATAGACTATGGTGCTATTTTTTTCACTATTAATCTCATTACTATTGATTATCAGGATTAATCTTTTTACATCATTTTTCTCAATTAGCAATTGATTCGTATGAATAAAGTATCCAGACGCCAATGTAATAATATAAAATAGACATACAATTAAAATCGACCCCTTATCAGTAGTATTCATTTTACGTGTATGTTTCGGTAAATATAAAGATTTAGATAGATTCTCAGCTAAGTTCAATGATTAGGATGTGAATAATGCAGTCAAATTTATC
>CAJWAY010000079.1 GCA_913020685.1 uncultured Flavobacteriaceae bacterium | reverse complement strand
ATTGGCAACTGAGGTATTGCTTGGGCAGCATAGGCAATAATGCCAATTCTGTCACTAGCCAGTTGATTAATGATAGCGGACGATAAGCGTTTGGATTTTTCTAATCTGTTCGGGGCAATATCTTCCGCCAGCATACTTTTAGATACATCAATGGCAAAAACAATGTCTACTCCTTCCCTTTTTACTGTCTCGAGTTGAGTTCCAATTTTAGGATTCACAAGACCCAAGGTCAAAAAAGAAATTCCAAGTGAAAGCATTAATAATTTCAAAGCCGGTTTGAACTTTGAACGATAAGGGCTCAGCTTTTCCATCAAGACCGAATGCGCAAATCGGTTTTGTGCTCGACGTTTCCACCTAATTGTTAAAAGATAGCCTATCCAAAGGATAGGTAGTATGCCCAAGCCATAAAAGTAAAAAGGTGCGTCCAGTTGATACATATCAAATAAAGCTTCTAAAAAGAGTGTTTCTCATCAACCATTCTATAATCAGCAAAGTCAGTGCCAGCAATATTAAAGGTCTGAATTTCTCTTCATAATTGTAATACTTAAATTCCTCAATTTCAGTTTTTTCAAGTTTGTTGATTTCATTATAAATCTCCTCCAGTTTTTTATTATTAGTTGCTCGGAAATACAACCCACCGGTATTAATTGCAATATTCTTTAGCAATTCTTCATCAATTTCCACCTTGGTCAATCCATATTGGAATTTTCCGTTGGGTAAAAGCCCTACGGGTGCTCTTGCAGTCCCATTACTTCCCAATCCTATGGTGTATGTTTTTATTTCGTATTCTACAGCCAATTCACTGGCAATTTTAGGATCTATGAAACCAGAGTTATTTACACCATCAGTGAGTAGTATTATGACCTTACTTTTGGCGCGACTGTCCTTAAGTCGGTTTACCGCAGTAGCCAATCCCATCCCAATGGCGGTTCCGTCATCGATCAAACCCTCAAACTGAATTTTACTAAGTGCATTTTTAACAATGGCACGGTCACTGGTAATAGGAGTTTTAGTATAACTTTCCCCAGCGTAGATCACCAATCCAATTCGGTCGCTTACCCGGTCGTCTACAAAAGACGCTGCCACCCTTTTAAGAGCAGTCAAACGATTTGGCTTTAAATCCTGTGCCAACATACTTGAGGAAATATCAATTGCCATTACGATATCAATCCCTTTGTTGGTCTTGGTTCGAGTAGAAACATCCATGGTCTGGGGACGGGCCAAAGCCATAACAATCAGCACAAGGGACAAAATTCTCAAAACAAACAACACCGGTTGCAATCGGGACAAAAAACTGGAAATGGATCGAAAGCCTGCAAGGGAAGAAATTTTTAAAACTGCTTGTGACTTTTTTCGGGTAAAGATATGCCATCCCACTACCAAGGGAATCATACTAAGCAACCAAAGATAATTGGGAGTCGCAAAATAAATGCCTTCAAACATCGCTTATAATTCTTTTATCAATTCAAAACTATCCATGACTCTTTTCTCTATGTCTTCACCATAGCGGTCATCCTTTTCGTAAAGCAAAGTCAGGTTTATCCCCCCCTGATCAAAATCAAACACATGAGTGATATAGTTACAACGAACTCTATTATTTTTTCCTTTTTTTGGATAATCAAGGGTTCCAAAAATTTTTAGTGCAGGCAGGCCTGATAAGGTAGTAATTGCCTCGTCTTTGATCAAAATATTGACCGCCCCTCTAGATTGAAAATCGTTAATGATTTCATTAATTAATTCCTGAACTTTTTCTTTTTGTTGGGCCTGCTTGTCCTCTTTTGAGGGAGCCTCTTGACCTTCCTGCTTAGGTGGTTTTTGTGTAAATACCAAGTCGATGAAGAAAGAGGCATCATAGTCCCCGGCGGAGAAACGTAAAGCACCACCTTTTTCTGTTTTTACCCTTCTCAAAACTTCGGGTGTGGAAATTTTTACGGGAGGAGTTCCATATTGACTGGTGATCCACTCCTTGTTTTTTAATTTAATGGTAGGGTAACCCATAAGTGTATCTCTTACCGGAAAATAACCATAAATTGATATGGCAGCACCTAAACTTAAAATCACTAAAACCCCAAGGGAGGCCAAACTCCAATACAATTGTTTTTTTCTTCTTTTTTTGGCCAATAAAAGGCGGTATTCCTCTCTTTCTTTGATCTCCTCGGGAGTGGGTTCTGGGAGGGCTTCTTTGGTTTCTATTACCACACCTTCCACCAATTCCCTGTCTTTATAGATAGAGCCAAACTCTGGGGTAGATTGTGCAAACTTGACCAAATCAGCAGTCTGTAAAACCGTTTTGAGATTCTTGATTGTTTGCCTTTCCAACTCTAACTGCCCAGATTGTTTTAAGGCTTCTAGAATCAAAAGCAGCTCATCGGTAGTGCTTTCCAAGGCAGAGATTTTGGCTTCTTCCTCCAAATAGCGCCTTACTACATCAGTAAGTCTCGAATAATACTGTTTGTATTCTTCCTGTAAGGAGGGGGAGACAGTTTGTAAAGCTTTTAGCTCCTCAATGGCACGCTCGAAAGCAGGTAATTTGTTCTTGCGTTCTTCTCTTCTTTTTTTGGCAAAGAAAAAAGCGTAAATCAACCCCAGCAATAAAAGGACTGCCAACAAACCATAAATGATACCTCGGGAAAGCTTATCAAAGTTTTGCTCTACCTCAGCAACTGGCTTGATGTCAAAAAGTTTTTGCTTGAGGGTGTCTACTGGAACGGTGGCAACCTGAATTAAAAGGGAATCTGATATTTTGGAAAAACCGTTAACCATAACCTTTTGGGGAGGCAACCAGTAGGCTCCAGAGTCAAACTGTATCAAAGCGTATTTTTTTGTAAAGAGATAGTGACTTTTAGCCTTTAGAGTATCAATTGGCCTGTGATCTATTACTTCAAATGGTGCAAAAAATGGTTGATCTGAAAAAGTAATCTGTGAAGTTGAGTCTGCCTTAACCTGAAGGGTATATTCTATCTGCTCTCCAATCCGCATTTTGGTTGTGTCTACTGCAACTTGCAAGTCGAAGCCTGTTTGAGCAAAGATTGAGACAATGGAAAAGATACCCACCCATAAGAAAAATTTATCTCTCGTCATTTAGCCTCTAGATTTGAAGTAGTTTAATAACTTTTTGACATAACTCTCGTCTAGCCTACTGTGCAAAGTACCAGCACCATTTTTATGAAAAAGGTTTTCAAATTCACTCACTACAGAACTATATTTATCCGCATAAGCTTTTCTTACACTATACGATTGGGTGTTTACCCAGGCAATTTGCCCGGTTTCATTATCTAACATCGGAACCAGTCCTATATTGGGCATATTTTCTTCATATCGATCGTATATTCTAATTCCAGTTAAATCATGTTTTTTAGCTACAATCCTCAGGGTCTTTTCATACCCACTATCCATGAAATCAGACATCATAAAAACTATGGCTTTCTTTTTCATCACTCCCGACAAAAATTCAAGGGCATTACTAATACTAGTTTTTTGACTTTGAGGTTTGAATTCCAATAGCTCCCGAATTATTCGCAAAACGTGTGAACGGCCTTTTTTTGGAGGAATAAAAAGTTCTACCTGGTCTGAAAAAAGAATCATTCCTACTTTATCATTGTTTTGCATGGCTGAAAAAGATAAAGTTGCGGCAATTTCAGTAAGTTCCTCCCTTTTAAATTGACCTTGGGTGCCAAATAACTCCGAACCACTTATGTCAATCATTAACATAAGTGTCAACTCTCTTTCTTCCTCAAAAACTTTAACAAAAGGCTCATTGTAACGTGCTGTCACATTCCAATCGATACTTCTTACATCATCTCCATACTGATATTGACGCACCTCACTGAAAGTCATCCCTCTTCCTTTGAAGGTGCTGTGGTATTCCCCTCCAAATATATTATCGCTCAAGCGACGGGTCTTGATTTCAATTTTACGAACTTTTTTTAAGAGCTCCTTAGTGTCCATTGGGAAAAGAATTTGAAAAAAAGACCAATACTTTAAGGGACCTCGACCTCATTAATGATTTGGCTGATCAAATCTTCAGTAGTAACATTTTCTGCCTCGGCTTCATAAGTAAGGCCAATGCGGTGTCTCAAAACATCGTATATAATAGCACGAACATCTTCAGGAATAACATAACCTCTGTGTTTTAAAAAGGCATGACATTTGGCAGCGGTAGCCAAATTAATGCTTCCACGGGGGGAGGCACCGAAACTGATTAGAGGTTTGATAGAGGACAAATTATAACGCTCTGGATATCTAGTTGCAAATACCAAATCAAGGATGTACTTTTCAATTTTTTCATCCATATAGATTTCCCTCACAGTCGTTTGAGCAATCTCAATCTGTTTTGTCGTTACTACTGCTTTTACTTTTTCTTTAACATTGTTTAGGTTAGAGCGAACTATGAATTGCTCCTCTTGTAATTGGGGGTAATCAATGATGGTTTTTAGCATAAATCGATCAACCTGAGCTTCAGGTAAGGGATAGGTTCCTTCCTGCTCTACAGGGTTTTGAGTAGCCATGACTAAAAAGGGAGCAGGCAGTTTAAAGGTGGTATCACCAATGGTTACCTGCTTTTCTTGCATGGCTTCGAGTAATGCCGACTGAACTTTAGCTGGAGCTCGGTTGATCTCATCTGCCAAAACAAAATTGGCAAAAACTGGACCTTTTTTAATCGTAAAATCATTCTCCTTTACATTGTAAATCATCGTACCAATCACATCGGCAGGAAGTAGATCGGGGGTAAATTGAATCCTGCTGAATTGACCTTTTACAGCTTGACTTAGGGTGTTGATGGCAAGGGTCTTGGCTAGACCTGGAACCCCCTCTAATAAAATATGCCCACGGCCCAATAGACCGATAAGTAATCGCTCAACCATCTCTTTTTGGCCTATGATCAACTTGTTGATTTCGAGAGTCAATAGATCAACGAAGGCACTTTCTCTTTCAATCTTTTCATTGATTCCTTTAATATCAACAGCCTTATTCATTGTTTCTTTCATGGTAAAGTGTCTATTAAAAAGTTTTCTAGGGGTGCAAAATTGAAAATTATTTTTTTGTTAGCTTGTTAATAATTGGTTAAAATAGCTAGCTAGCGGGAGTGGTTTTGATCCTGAAATACCCCTATTTTAAAGTTCTAAATTAAAAGATTTTCAAAAAGTATCAAAAGAGAAAAAAGGATAATATCTGGTCACCCCTGACAGTTCTAAAATTAAACCGAGGAAAAACTATTTTTGTTGAGATTGATTTATCATTTGAAAAATTATTAACTCATTTAGTTTTAAACCCCTATTAACAAGTCACTGCATGGCACAGAACTTTGCTATTTTTAATACTATCCGTTTTCATTGTATAAGAAATTATTATAAGGAAAACGGGTGATGTGAATTTT
>CAJWAY010000078.1 GCA_913020685.1 uncultured Flavobacteriaceae bacterium | reverse complement strand
CTCACCATTATGAAGATGCCGTAAAGCATTTTGAAGAACACGGGATTGAAATTCCTGGTAAGGTTAAGGTCAATTTGAAAAAAATGATATCCCGAAAAACCTCAGTAGTGGAGCAAACCACCAAAGGCATTGATTTTTTAATGGACAAGAACAAAGTAACCGTTTTCAATGGCTTGGGTTCCTTTAAAGACAGTACCACCATTCATGTAGAAGGTGAAAAGCCAGAGGATATTACTGCCAAAAACATTATCATTGCCACAGGTTCAAAACCTGCGAGCTTGCCCTTCATTAATATAGACAAAGACCGCATCATCACCTCGACCGAGGCGTTAGAGTTGAGAGAAATCCCCAAACACATGATCGTCATCGGAGGAGGGGTTATTGGTTTGGAATTGGGTCAGGTATATAAAAGACTCGGGACAGAGGTTTCTGTTATTGAGTACTCTGACCGTATCACGCCTGTTATGGATAGTTCTTTGTCTCGTGAATTGACCAAAGTGATGAAAAAACAAAAAATTAAGTTTTACTTAGCTCACCAAGTCAACAAGGTAGAACGCAATGGAGATTCAGTCACCGTAACTGCCAAAGATAAAAAAGGGGAGGAAGTAACTTTTGAAGGAGATTACTGCCTAGTTTCAGTTGGCAGAAAGCCCTACACTGAAGGATTAAACGCAGAAGCGGCAGGGGTAAAACTTACCGAACTAGGTCAAATTGAAGTCAATGATCACCTGCAAACCTCTGCTTCTAATATCTACGCCATTGGCGATGTGGTACGTGGGGCTATGTTGGCCCATAAGGCAGAGGAGGAGGGTGTGATGGTCGCCGAAATACTGGGCGGACAAGAACCTCACATCGACTACAACCTCATTCCCAATGTTATCTATACCTGGCCTGAAGTAGCAGCCGTAGGTAAAACCGAAGAGGAACTGAAATCGGCGGGGGTAAATTACAAAAGTGGACAGTTTCCCATGCGTGCCCTTGGACGGTCACGCGCCAGCGGAGATACCGATGGATTTGTCAAAATTTTAGCCGATGCCCAAACCGATGAAGTACTGGGGGTGCACATGATTGGGGCTCGTGTTGCTGATCTGATTGCCGAGGCTGTCGTTGCCATGGAGTTCCGTGCCTCTGCCGAAGACATTGCCCGTATCAGTCATTCGCATCCTACCTATGCTGAAGCGATAAAAGAAGCTGCATTAGCAGCATCTGAAAATCGTCCTTTACATATCTGATAGGGAATTTTAGCTAGATCAATTCAATAATATTAGGGGTATTTTTAAGATATTTATCCCATAACCTTTTTCATTTTCAGATCAATTTCTTTAAGCGCTAAATTCCCTATGCTTCCTAGATGAGTGTGATCCAATTTTTTTTTTGGGACATATTCTTCCTCTGCTATGGCCTCTGCCATCTTCTTGTAGGCATCTCTAAAAGTCATTCCTTCATTTACCCATTCATTCAGGGTGTCAACACTAAAAGCATATTGGTATTTTGGGTCGTCTAAAATATTTTCTTTGACCTTTATGTCCTTTAGACTGAAAGTAAAAAGTTCCAAACAAGATTTTAATTCATAGATTGCCTCAATGATGGGGCCTTTGGCCAGTTGCATTTCTCTGTGGTAGCCAGAGGGTAAATTAGCCATCAGTAAAGTCAATTGATTGGGCAGTCCCTGAAGCAGGTTACATTTGCCCCGGATTAGTTCAAACACATCGGGATTTTTTTTGTGTGGCATGATACTGGATCCGGTGGTAAAATCCTCGGGAAAGCTTATAAAATTGTGTTCTTGACCCATGTAAAGACAGATATCCATTGTCATTTTGGAAAGGGTGGAGGCCAATGAGGCTATGGCAGTAGCTGTAGTTTTTTCGGCCTTACCTCTACTCATTTGAGCTGCAATGACATTGTATTTTAAATCGGCAAAACCCAAGCTCTCGGTTGTAGCTTTTCTGTCTATCGGAAACGAACTTCCAAAGCCTGCGGCACTACCCAATGGGTTTTGATTTACAATCTGATGGGCACCATTAAGTAAAGTCACATCGTCAATCAAACTCTCCGCGTAAGCCGAAAACCATAACCCAAAAGATGAGGGCATAGCCACCTGAAAATGTGTATAACCCGGTAATAATTTATCCTTGTGATGATCGGCTAAATCCATCAATAATTTAAAAAAACTATGGGTAAGTTTTTTAATCGTTTCAATCTCTTCCTTTAGATATAAATGAAGAGCAACCAGCACCTGATCGTTTCGTGACCTAGCAGTATGTATTTTTTTCCCTAAATCGCCGAGTTTTTGGGTAAGTACATATTCTATTTTGGAATGCATGTCCTCAAACTCTGCCTCGATGACAAAATTCCCTTTTTCGGATTCATTTTTCAAATCGTTTAATACCACCGCAAGTTTATCGGCCTCCTCTAAGGTCAATATCCCAGATTTCACCAACATTTGCGCATGAGCAATGGAAGCTTGGCAGTCATAGGCAGCCAAATGCAGGTCATACTCCCGATCTTTTCCCACCGTAAAGTGGTCTATTTTTTTGTTAGGGGGTTGATTTTTTTCCCAGAGTTTCATAATTAAAGTATTTTTGCTAGAAGTTCAATGTAAATTTTTACCGCCTCTTCAATCTCATGTACAAAGATAAATTCATTAGCCGAATGCGACCTAGTTGACAGACCAGGACCCATTTTTAGTGAAGGACATTCCAATGCAGCCTGATCGGATAGGGTGGGTGAACCATAAGTTTTTCTCCCCATGGAAATTCCCGCTTGAACCAGTTCATGGTCCATTCCTATTGAAGAGGAATTTAGGTGCAAAGACCTTGGTGTCATTTCGCAAGGGGCAGATTCTACAAGTATTTTAGCCAACTCTTGATTACTGTATTTGTCATTAACCCTCACATCTATAACTAAATGAACATTAGCTGGTACTACATTGTGTTCTTTTCCAGCATTGACTTGTGTGACTGTGATTTTTACATCTCCCAAAAAATCGGATTTTTTTTCCAATGAAAAGTTTTGAAACCATTGGAGTACCTCGGGAAGTTTCATAATGGGGTTGTCGTTGTTGGGATGAGCTGCATGTCCTGGAGTTCCTGTAATGACAGCATCAAAAACAAGTAATCCTTTTTCGGCAACTGCCAGGTGCATCTCTGTGGGCTCACCTACTATGGCCACATCAATTTTGGGCAATTCGGACAATAGTCCAATCAAACTATGGTTTCCTGCAATTTCCTCTTCTGCAGTTGCAGCCATCACCAAATTATACTTAGGATTTTTTGCCGCATAGTAATTAGTAAACAAGGCAATCAAAGAAACCAAGGCCCCACCCGCATCATTACTGCCCAAACCGAAAAGCTTTCCATCTTCGATTTTGGGTTCAAAAGGGTCGTTGGTATAGGCTGAGTTGGGCTGAACAGTATCGTGATGAGAATTGAGCAAAAGGGTTGGTTTTTTTGGATCAAAAGCTTTATTTTTCGTCCAAATGTTGTTGCCCACTCTCCTGAAAGGTATACTGTATTTATCAAACCATTTACCGATTCTATCAGCTGTTTTTTCTTCCTCTTGCGAAAAAGAGGGTGTTGCAATCAAATCCTTTAATAAATCAATAGCTGCTGTGGTTAACTCATTCATCTTTTAAAGTTAGCGTGGTGTGTTTAGTAATTCCTGTGATCATTTTTGGAGCTCCAATTTTCACTTTGCTTACCCCGCAAGCTAAAGCATCAAAACAGTTGTCAATTTTTGGAATCATTCCTGAATGAATGGTATTTCCCGCCTTGAGATTGTCGTATACTTGAGGGGTAATTGTTTCAATTACACTACTATTGTCATCGATGTTTTTTAGAACCCCTTGCTTTTCAAAACAATACCAAAGGGATACTTCGAAATATCGTGACAAATTCTGAGCTACGGTTGCGGCAATAGTATCAGCATTGGTGTTGAGTAATTGTCCTTTTTGGTCGTGGGTAATTGCACAACAAACAGGTGTATACCCCCCATCGATCAGCATTTGAAACAGTTCAACATTGACATCAACTACATCGCCCACAAAACCATAGTCAATTTTTTTTACAGGTCTTTTAGCTGCTTGGATGGCATTGCCATCGGCTCCTGATAATCCCAGTGCGTTGCATCCTAAATTTTGTAATTGGGCTACTATATTCTTATTAATTTTGCCACCATATAGCATTGTAATGATATCGAGGTTCTCAGCATCGGTGATTCTTCTGCCCTCAACCATTTGTACAGGTATATCCATTTTTTTTGCCATAGCGGTAGCTTTTTTGCCTCCTCCATGTACCAAAATTTTAGCATCATGCATCTGGGCAAAATCTGTTAGGAAAGATTGCAGAGCTTCTGAATCCTCAATAATATTGCCTCCGATTTTGACTACTGACAGGTTATCCATTTTTCAATAGTTGCATTAATACAGCTTGTGCTGAATAGATTCTGTTTTGAGATTGTTGAATGACCAATGACCTCGGGCTGTCCAACACACCATCCGCTGCAACAATATTTCGTCTGATGGGCAGACAGTGCATGAACTTTCCGTTGTTGGTCAGTTCCATCTTATCGGGTGTGATCATCCATTGATCATCTGTTTTGAGTATTTGTCCGTAATGATCGTATGAAGACCAATTTTTGGTGTAAACAAAGTCAGCACCTTCCATGGCTTTTTCTTGATCGGTTATACATTCTATCCCCTCAGTAATTTTTGTATTCAAGGCATAGCCTTCTGGATGAGCTATGATAAAATCAGCATCCATATGTTTCATCATTTGGGTAAATGAATTTCCAACCGCATGGGGAAGTGCTTTTGGATGAGGTGCCCAACTCAACACCACTTTGGGTTTGTATTTAGGTTTAAACTCCTTAATCGTAATGGCATCGGCCAGGGCTTGTAAGGGGTGTGCGGTAGCACTTTCCATATTGATGATGGGTATGGAGGCGTATTTTTCAAAACTTCTTAATACGATCTCAGACTCGTCTTTTTCCTTATCTGACAATGAGGCAAAAGCTCTTATGGCGACCATGTCACAGTATTGGGAAACTACTGCAGCAGCCTCCTTGACATGCTCAGATCTCAATCCACTCATTTTGGTGCCGTCTTCAAATTCTAAGGCCCAAGATTCTTGACTAAAATTCATAACCATGGTGGGGAGTCCAAGGTTTTGGGCAGCTTTTTGGGTACTGAGTCGGGTTCTTAAACTTGGGTTAAAAAACAAAAGACCTAAGGTTTTGTCTTTACCCAAACCATTATATTTTGTAGGATTCTTTTTTAAATCCATCGCCGAATCAAGGGTCTGTTCAAAATTGGGTAAATCTGCTAAAGTGATAAAATGCTTCATAATATATCTTTTAATGCCTCAAAAAGTTGATCAAAATG
>CAJWAY010000077.1 GCA_913020685.1 uncultured Flavobacteriaceae bacterium | reverse complement strand
TGTATAAATTGACTTTGTTTGCAAACCGAATAGTCCTAAATTTGTGATTCGTTAAGTGTTTGTATATCAAAATTAAGGATATTTTTACTGTTGATTGCACAATTAACTTTTAATTCAATTCTCTTTAGATCAATAGCCATGCGTTTTTTATCTATTAAATTGGTTTTAGTATTATACTTTATATTTTCTTCTAATCAATTGTATGGTTGTTTTTTATCCAATCAAACTTTTGTTGTAGTTCTTGATGCAGGGCATGGAGGGCACGACAGTGGAAACAGAGGTAATGGTTATTATGAAAAAAATATCGCTTTAAACATTGCCCTTAATATAGGTAAAATCCTTGAAAAGTATGATGATATAAAAGTTATCTACACTAGAAAGTCAGATAAATTTGTCAAATTGGTTGATAGAGCAAGAATCGCTAATAAAGCAGATGCAGATTTATTTATTTCTATCCATTGCGATGCGTTTTCTTCCTCAAAAGCTTTTGGCGCAGGAACTTTTGTGTTGGGGCTTCATGCTAATCAAAGGAACTTTGAAATTGCCAAAAGGGAGAACTCAGTAATTTTTTATGAGGAAGATTATGAAAAGAATTATGATGGCTTTGATCCTAACAATCCTGAGTCTGTAATCAGTCTTACTTTAATGCAAGAAACCTATTCTAACCAAAGTATTGATGCAGCTGCATCAATTCAGAAAAGCTTTGTCTCCAATTTAGGCAGAAAAGACAGAACAGTTAAGCAGGCTGGTTTCGTCGTCCTCAAATACACCTACATGCCCAGTGTTTTGGTAGAAACCGGTTTTTTGACCAATAAGAGGGAAGGTGCATACCTCAACTCAAAAAAGGGACAAAACGAAATGTCCAAAGCCATTGCCAAAGCTATTGTTAATTACAAAAATGAATTGGAAAAAGGGGTTATGAATCAAGAGGTTTTTGATAGAAAAGAAACAGCAAATGAAAATACTAAAGGCATCACTAAAAAACACAATAATATTCGTTTTATGGTTCAATTAGCAGCAAGTAAAAAGCCTATTGACCCTAAACCCCACAATTTCAAAGGTTTGAAAAATATCGTCAGAGATAAACAAGGGACTTTTTACAAATATTATTTTGGTAATTCAAATAGCTATAAACAAATCCAAAAAGAACAGAAGAAAGCCCGAAAAGCAGGATTTAAGTCTGCCTTCATTGTGTCTTTTAGAGGAAACAAAAAGATAAGATTATCCGAGGCATTAGATGCGTTGAAATAAAGACTATACTTAAAAATATATTAGATTTGTATTGTATATAAACTATTAATAATTTGAAAATTACTAGAGAAATCAAAACTGCTATTTTGATATTGGGAGGTGTATCTCTGTTTATATACGGTTATACTTTTTTAAAAGGTAATACTTTTTTCAAGGACACGAAAACGATTTATGGAGTATATGAAGAAGTTGAGGGTCTCATCTCCGGAGCTAAAGTGAGTATCAATGGTCTTAGTGTTGGTAAAATATCTAAAATTGATTTTCTTCCTAATACAACTAAAATTTTGGTAACTATGGATATACGCGAGGAATTAGATTTTTCTGAACAGAGCACTGCGATGCTTTATGAGACTGGTGTTATTGGAGGAAAAGCCATTGCCATCGTTCCAGTATTCAACTCCAAAAGGGTCATAAAAAATGGAGATACTTTAAAAACTGTAGTAAAACCTGGATTCACAGAACTTATCAACCGTCAAATAGAACCTCTACAGACCAAAATAGAAAGTATGCTGGCCAGTGCTGATTCTTTATTTTCAGGTGTAAGTAATGTTCTTGATAATGACACCCAAACTAATCTAAAGAGTACCTTGGAAAATCTTTCTATCACAGCCAAAAACCTCAATAATGCCTCTATGGCAGCGATAAAAATATTGGATTCCAATCAAAAAAATCTCAATAAAACTTTTAATAATATCAAATATACCTCAGAGAATCTAAAGTCGATAACTGATTCTATTTCAAATGCTCAATTTAGCTATGCCATTAGATCTCTCACGCAAACAGCTGAAAGCTTGAACAATATTGTCTCCTCAATCGAATCAGGTAAGGGCACTGCTGGTAAATTGATTAACGATGATGGATTGTACGAAAATTTAATAGAGGCCTCAAAAGAATTGGAGAGCCTTCTTAGTGATTTAAAAAAGCACCCCAAAAGGTACGTCCATTTTTCTCTATTCGGAAAAAAAGAAAAACCCTTTGTTAATGAAGAAAATTAAATACAAAAATGTCTTATTTACCTAATATCATTTTTGCATTTATTTTATTCTTAGCTATTTTTTTATTTAGACGTAACATCCTTTATATTAAAAGGAACATACAGATGGGTCGAGCTATTGATAGATCAGACCGATCTTCTGTTCGCTGGTGTAATATGATTCGAATTGCTTTAGGGCAATCTAAAATGGTCAACAAGCCAATTGCTGGAATTCTCCATGTTATAGTGTACGTTGGATTTATAATCATCAATATTGAGCTAATTGAAATTATTTTAGACGGCTTGTTTGGAACCCATCGATTATTTGCACCCTATATAGGAGAGCTTTACAATATTCTTATCGCCTCATTTGAGATTTTGGCTGCACTTGTTTTGGTGAGTGTGGTATTGTTTTGGCTTCGTCGAAATACAATCAAAATCAGAAGATTTTGGAAACCTGAAATGAAGGGTTGGCCAAAAAAAGATGCAGACTATATATTGTATTTTGAAATTGTATTGATGACCCTTTTTTTATCAATGAACGCTACAGATCAATTACTTCAGGGATTTGGGGAGACTAATTATACCCGAGCTGGTTTATTTCCTGTATCTAAACTATTGACTCCTCTTTTTTCTTCTTTTTCTATTGAATCACTAATCGTTTTGGAACGAACATTTTGGTGGTTGCACATAATTGGAATACTAATTTTCCTCAACTATCTTTATTATTCTAAACATCTACATATTCTTATGGCATTTCCCAATACATTTTTTCAAAACCTCAATCCCAAAGGATCGTTCAAAAATAATGAAGCTGTAACAAAAGAGGTAAAACTGATGATGGATCCTAGTGCTGATCCTTATGCTCCATCTGCTGAAGATATAGTTCCTGAAAAATTTGGAGCCTCAGACGTGACTGACCTCAATTGGATACAATTAATGAATGCATACACATGTACTGAGTGTGGCAGATGTACAGATGATTGTCCTGCCAATCAAACGGGAAAACTATTATCTCCCCGAAAGGTCATGATGGATACCCGAGATCGATTAGAGGAAGTTGGAAAAAACATCAATCTAAATGGTAAATTTGTAGATGACGGAAAGCAATTACTTAATGACTATATAACAAAGGAAGAGTTATGGGCTTGTACTTCATGTAATGCATGTGTTGAGTCATGCCCCATTGGAATTGATCCCCTTTCTATTATAATGGATATGAGACAATATTTGGTAATGGAGGAATCCTCCGCCCCGGGTGATTTAAATAATATGATGAGTAACATAGAAAACAACGGTGCACCATGGCCTTTCAATAATCAGGACCGAATGCTTTGGGCCAAAGAGAATTAATTTAATTTTAATTATGGAAAAAGAGGAAGCAGAAAGCTACTTACACAAAAAAATTGAAAATGGTGAAATTGTCAGTCCTGTCCTACCCAATGGCATAAAAAATTATTTAATCGACATTGATGGAACAATTTGTGACGATATTCCAAATGAGGAACCAGAGCGAATGGCAACCGCCAAAATATACCCTGATGCTTTGGAAACCCTTAATAAATGGTATGAAGATGGTCATTTGATATGTTTCTTTACCTCAAGAGTGGAGGCCCATAGAGAAGTCACTGAGCAATGGTTGAAATCTAATGGTTTTAAATATCATAGCCTTTTGATGGGAAAACCTAGAGGTGGTAACTACCACTGGATTGACAACCATTTGGTAAAGGCCACACGATACAATGGAAAATTCACCGATCTAATTGAAAAAGAAGTAACCATCGAGGTTTTTGACGATGGTAAAGACCATTAAATCATCTCATATGCATGTTCCTACCCTTGCAGAGTTAACAGCAAAAGGACAAAAACCTGAGGTTTTATTTTGGGTGGGTTGTGCAGGAAGTTTTGATGAACGCGCCAAAAAAATCACAAAATCCTTTGTGAAGATTCTAAACAAGGCGGGTGTATCATTTGCTGTTTTGGGAACAGAGGAAAGTTGCACTGGTGACCCTGCCAAAAGATCTGGGAATGAATTCCTTTTCCAAATGCAGGCAATGGCCAATATAGAGGTAATGAATGCCTACAAGGTAATTCGAATAGTCACAACTTGTCCCCACTGTTTCAATACCCTAAAAAATGAATATCCTTCTTTGGGCGGGCAATACGAAGTTATGCACCACACTACTTTCATAAACACCCTGATCAAAGAGGGAAAATTTAGCATTTCCGGGACCACATATAAAGGAAAGAGAATCACCTATCACGACCCATGCTATTTAGGACGTGCCAATCAAGTTTATCAAGCACCCAGAGATCTAATTCAAAAATTAGACGCTGAGTTGGTAGAGATGAAGAATTGTAAGTCTAAAGGGCTTTGTTGTGGAGCGGGAGGTGCGCAGATGTTTAAGGAGCCCGAAAAGGGCAATAAAGACATCAATATTGAAAGAACTGAACAGGCATTAGAAACCCAACCAGAAATTATAGCTGCAGCTTGTCCTTTTTGCAACACTATGATGTCTGATGGTGTCAAAAATAAGGAACAAGACGATCAGGTTCGAGTTGAAGACATTGCTGAACTGATTTCTAAAGCCGAAAATTTATAAAGAATGTTTGTTCCCTTTGATCAGCTTCCTGATAACGCTCGAGTTTGGATTTACCCGTCAAGTCGTAAGTTTGCCCCAGATGAAGCATTGGTTATTCGTCAAAAAACAGGAGCTTTCATAGAACAATGGACTGCCCATGGAACTCAGCTTCAGGCGGGACTTGACCTTCCTTATGATCGCTTTATTGTCTTGGGTCTTAATGAATCCATTCAGTCTGCTTCGGGTTGCTCGATAGATGCTTCTGTTCACTTTATTCAATCCTTGGAAGAGACTTTTAAAATTACACTCCTAGATAAAATGAATGTTACCTTCAGAAATAAAAATTCTATACAACATATTTCACTAAAAGAATTTCGTACCAAAGCAAAGAAGAAAAAATTTAATTCTGATGTCATTGTTTTTAATAATTTGGTTCAGAATAAAATGGAATATGATTCCCTCTGGGAAGTCCCTGCTTCATCGAGCTGGCATGCCCGATATTTTTAGATTGATATGCGCATTTTATTTACCTTTTTTGTTCTATTTGGGCCTTTTTCATTGGCACAGCAACCTGA
>CAJWAY010000076.1 GCA_913020685.1 uncultured Flavobacteriaceae bacterium | reverse complement strand
GTAATGAAAGCTTTCAAAGCCACTGGAAATAAAGATTATCAAAACTTTTTGTATCAAGTGGGTGAAAACCACGATTGGGAAACCATACCCGATATGTATCATGCTGATAAAATAGCTATTGGTCAAATCTATCTTGACCTCTATCAACAAAAAGCGGAAGAGGTGATGATCAAAAATATCAAATGGATATTGGATGCTAACATGCTGAGAAACAAGCCAATGCCGGATGTAAGGTACAAAAATAACCCATACAGACACGAATGGTGGAGTTGGTGTGACGCATTGTTTATGGCTCCTCCGACTTTTGCTAAGATGTATCAGATCACCGGAGATGTTAAGTATTTGGATTATGCCATAGACCATTGGCTAGTAACCACGGATTATCTCTGGGATAAAAAGGAGAATTTGATCTATCGGGATGATAGATATTTTGATTTAAGAACAAAATCTGGAAAAAAAATCTTTTGGAGTAGAGGGAATGGTTGGGTTATTGGCGGACTGGTGCATATGCTTGAAATTATTCCTATAGACCACCCAAAGCGTATTTTACTCGTCAATCAATTTCAAAAAATGTCCTACCGTATTTTAGATCTGCAAGAGAGAACCAGTGATGGGCTTTGGCGCTCCAATTTATTAGATCCTGGTATTTTTGCTTATCTAAATCGTAAAGGTGATAAATTTATCCAAACTTCAGAAATAGACATCCCCGAAAACAGTGGAAGTGCATTTTTCTGTTATGGCTTTGCATGGGGTATCAATAACGGATTGTTAGATCGCAATTTGTTTGAGAAACCGATGGTTAAGGCATGGAAAGAATTGACTCAATACATTAACAAAGAAGGGCGATTGGGGTATGTTCAGCCTGTGGGAAAAGATCCTAAACCTTACGGTGAAGATTCATGGCACGAGTTTGGAACAGGTGCATTTTTATTGGCGGCTTCTGAATACATAAACTTTTTAAAAAATTCAGTTCCCAAAATACCAATCAGCTACAACAAAAAAAATCTTTTCTATGAAAATAAGTTTTCCAACTCGTCAGATATAAAGGATTGGTTATTGGAGGGAGAGGCTGAAGTATTGATCAAAGACGATTGGTTAGAAATGTATTCACCTGATCAAAAGGCTCACCATGTATTCTGGTGCCCAAAGGAATTACCCTCCAATTTTATGGCAGAGTGGGAGCTACAAAATCTAAATCCAGATGCAGGACTCTGTATTGTTTTTTTTGCTGCAAAAGGAATTAATGGTAAAGATGTCATGCACCCTTCTCTAAAAAAGAGAACAGGAGTTTTTAGACAATACACCCAGAGTGATTTGAATAATTACCATATATCCTACTATGCCAACAATCCCAAAAAACCGAATCGTCCTTTCGCCCACATCAGAAAAAATAAAGGTTTTGTGACTGTTCAATATGGTGAGCAAGGAATTCAGGCCTCCTCAACTATTATTCATAAAGTAAACCTTGTAAAAAAAGAGAATCATATCACAATGACCATTGATGGAAGAGAAATCATCAACTGGAAAGATGATGAAAATAAATATGGCCTAGTACTCCAAGAAGGTAAATTTGCATTTCGACAAATGCAATGGTCACATTTTAGATATAGAAATTTTAAAGTTTGGAACATAAATTAGTATCGATGAAAATTATTTTTTTAACCCTAGTTTCACTTTTTTTCCTCCACACAAACCCTGTAAAGGCCCAAAAAAAACCCAATGTAATAATAATCTACACTGACGATCAAGCAACCCTAGATGTTAATATATTAGGAGCAAAAGACTTAGTCACTCCACATATGGATCAATTAATGTTGAGTGGTACTACTTTTACCCAGTTTTATGCCTCACCGGTTTGTTCTCCATCACGTGCTTCACTTCTAACGGGGAAAAACCCTCAAAGGGCTGGAGTGCCAGGAAATGCAGGACAAGATTTAAGCAGAAAGTCAGGACTTCCCCCCTCAGAGTATACCATGGCAGAAATGTTTAAAGAAAATGGTTACAGTACATATCTGATCGGTAAGTGGCACCTGGGTTATCAACCCGAAATGCGTCCCAATCAACAAGGCTTTGATTATAGTTTTGGACACTTGGTGGGCTGCATAGACAATTACTCCCATTTCTACTACTGGGGAGCGGATAACAATTATGTGGGAGGCCCCAACCGTCATGATCTCTATCGCAACAATGAAGAAGTTTTTCTCGATGGACAATACTTTCCAGACCTTATGGTGCAAGAGGCAAAGCAAGTCATTCAAAAGAAATCGGATAAACCCTTTTTTATCTTTTTTGCAATGAACACCCCTCATTATCCCTATCAAGGCTATGCCAAATGGATCAAATACTACCGTGACAAAGGGGTTGAACATCCACGTGATCTATATGCTGCTTTTTTAACCACACAAGACGAAAAAATCGGAGAACTAATTATGCTTTTGAAGGAAAATAATTTAAGAGAGGATACCATAATTATTTTTCAATCGGACAATGGTCATTCTACTGAGACCCGCGCTTATCACGGTGGAGGTTATACCGGTCCTTACAGAGGGGCGAAGCAGTGTTTGTTTGAAGGGGGAATTAGGGTTCCTGCAGCCATATCGTGGCCCGGTAAAATTCCTGCAAATCAGTTTAGGAATCAAATGAGTGTCAATGTGGACTGGATGCCAACTTTGATCGAACTGTGTGGTTTCGAAACCGACACCTCTGAAATGGATGGAAAATCTCTAATGTCGATCATCGAGAATGAAAAGGCACCTTCCAACCATCAAGATGGTTATTGTTGGGAATTCCGTCGTGGAGGAAAATCCACCTGGGTAGCACGAAAAGGAAATTGGAAACTTTATGCCAACCCATATGATACCAGTAGGAGGAATTATACCTATACCGAAAAATTTGTTCTTTTTGATTTGGAAAATGACCCAGGAGAATCCATTAATTTGTACGATCAGGAAACTGTGGTAGTCGATGAACTTAAAAGCTTATATAAGAAATGGAAAAGTCAACAATGAAAATAAAAATTTTAATGACTTTGGCTTTAGGTCCAATACTGTTAAATTGTCAATTTCCTCAACAAGGTTTTACAACAGAATTTGATGTTCTGCCTCAGATGGTTTATCCCAAACACAGAAGGTGGGTGACTCCTGATAATGGAGATGTTGCCACTTATACCAGTCCAAGTCTTCAATGGCCTTCAAAAAAATCTCAGGTTTTTCAGGTGAGAGTGGCTAGGGATAAGGCTTTTACAAAAGAACTTACTACCATTAAAGATCTTTCATTTTCTGTAATTAATATTCATAAGAAATTAACATCAGGTCTATGGTACTGGCAATACAAGGCTCAAAAAGATGATTGGAGCGATATTGCCTCCTTCACGATAAATGACAAATCAATCGATTTTGTACCCCCTCAATTCGAAAGACTTTTAGAGTCCATTCCAAAACAACATCCAAGGGTAATGGTTAAAAAGGAAGACTGGGCCAGATTGCAATCCAAATCAATGTCTTACAAAGAAAGTTCCTATATTATTGAAGAGGCAAATCGTGTCATAGGTATGCAAATTCCAAGTGAGCTAGATGCTATCATTCAATTCGAAGGACGAGACGATAACGAGACAAATAAAATTAAAAAAAACTTTAGTCAAAAAGTGGGTTACGAGTTTGGAAATTCTCTAAAAAAACTTACTCAAGCCTATGTGTTGACTAAGGAACAAAAATATTTTAATACCTCTGTAAAATGGATGCGAGAGGCAACAAGCTGGGATCCAAAAGGTTTGACCCGAATCAATGATTTTGGTGATTCTATGATCATGGAATCATTAGCACTTGCGGTTGATGTTTTTTGGGATCAACTCAATCCAAAAGACCGATCAGATATTCTTAATCAAATCCAGGTTAGAGCAAATGGATTTTATGAGCATTGGTTGAATTATCTGGAAAACCGAAATTCTTCCATGCATGTTTGGCAACATATTTTGCACCGTTTGTTTCTCACTTCAGTGGCATTGATAGATGAAGTGCCTGATGCGCTTAATTGGCTGGAGTACATTTACGAATTATGGTTGGCACAACATCCAAAAATGGCGGAAGAGGATGGTGCATGGTTTAATGGAACCGGCTATGTACGTATGAATGTAATGACTGTTTTGGATATTCCAATGAAATTGGGAGAATTTACAGGACAAAACTTTTTTGTTGCTCCGTGGTACGGTAATTTTATGAAGTGGCTCACTTATGCCTATCCTCCTGGAGCGACCAGCGACGGTTTTTGTAACGATGGAAATAAATCGCCCATGCCCAATATTGAGTACGCCGCATTTGCTGATGCTTTTGCAAGAATCACTGGAGACCCTTTGGGAGTAAATTATTCAAAGGCAGTGCTTGCTGAGTTGGATCAATTGGAGGAGCCATTAGTTGATTTGGATTACACAGGACCACCATTGGAAAAATCCATTTTATCCGATGATAAGGACTACGCATGGTTTAGAATTTCAAAAGGCTATGATATACCCTTGCCATTGTCAGAAAATGCAGTTGATTTGGCCGATGCCGAAATTTTCCCAGATGTGGGTGTAGCATATATGAATACAAATAGAACAGATGTGAAAAATAATTTAAGAGTATCGATCAAAAGTTCACCAATGGGACCTTTAGCCCACACCCATGCTGAGCAAAATACATTTAATATCGCTTACAAAGGAAAACGATTATTTTATAATTCTGGTTATCGCCCGTGGATGGGAGCTCCCCATACACTTGCCTGGTATAAACACACTCAGGGACATAATGGTATTTTGGTTGATCAACATGGGCAGCCCTACGATGCGGGTGCATACGGATTCTTGCCTAGATTCATTGATGGAGAACATTTGACTTATGCGTTGGGTGACGGATCTCATGCCTATGAGGCTCATGAATTACCTTCAAGAAGTCGAAAAGACAATACCCCAAATGATATGGAGGTCAAGTTTTTTAGAAGACACTATTTATTGATCAGACCCAACTTATTTATTGTCTATGATGAAATGGAGGCGAATAAACCTGTGGATTGGAGTTGGCTGGTCCATAACTACCACGGTCTAAAATTAAATGCTGAAAATAAGACCGTAGAAACGACTTATGACGATAGAGGGGGAAGGGTTACCCTTTTTGGAGCAGCAGATTTGAATTATTCTGTTACCGATAAATTTTCAGTTGAGCCTAAAAATATTATACGAAAAAATGATCCCAACGGCAACTTACTTACTTATAAAAATCACTGGCATTTCAAGGCAAAAACCAAAGAGAAACAAGAAAAGATGCGCTTTTTAGCAGTTATTCAGGTCAGTGATGATTTAACCTATACTCCCGTAACACCTTTAGAAAATACCGACCAGTTTCAGGTTGATGACTGGATCATCAAAGCCAATTTGGATATCACAACCCCAGGATTGAT
>CAJWAY010000075.1 GCA_913020685.1 uncultured Flavobacteriaceae bacterium | reverse complement strand
CCTGCAAAATACTATTCCTCAGTTGTTCATTTAATTTGATTTTTAAAATTTTAAATTTACTCTGTGAATAAGGTTAGTACAATACGTCATTTTTTTGAAAAATATGGCTTTGCTGTTTCCACCCGTTTAGCAGACTCTTTGGGCATGAACGTTAAGAGTGTTCGTTTATTTTTTATTTATGCTTCCTTCACTACAGTAGTTGGAGGTTTTCTCATTTATTTAACCTTGGCTTTTTGGCTCAAACTCAAAGACTTGATCTACACCAAAAGAACATCCGTATTTGACCTGTAATAATTAATCATTTGACCAATTTTTGAAGTTTATAGTGATATCATAAATAAAAAATCTCAATCACTATCTATCCAAATAGTAAATCCACCTGAAATTCATTAATAATGATTTATGGTTCTAATACCCTATGATAATTGATAATCAGTTAAAATGTTGATCTAAAATTATAGTCAATTTTAACTTAATTATTTTGTTGGCTGGAATAGTTTAGCAAATTAAATTCAATGTTTGATTTCTAATAATTTGATTTTCCCTAGGTTTTTAGCATATTGCAAAAATCAACAGACAAGATAAATCATGAAGCATAACTCCCTTTCCAAAATTTTCTATTTATTAATCTTAATGACTTTTATTCCACTTGCTGTAAGAGCACAAGAACAAGGTTTGGATGATAAAATTAATGAGGCATTTACTCCCGTCGCTAATTGGTGGGGTTCAGTTATTTTACACAATTTTCCTGGAACTTCTATTCCGACAATAATCATTTTGCTGGTTGGGGGTGCATTGTTTTTTACACTATACTTTGGATTCGTTAATTTCAGACATTTCCCTACAGCTATTAGAACAGTTAGAGGTAAATATGATGGATTGGAAGACTGTGAATCTAAAGCTTCAGATTTTGACATAAAGGGTGATATTGACGAAAAGAAAAGTGTAAAAAGTCTGGACGGGGAAGTGAATCATTTCCAAGCCCTTGCTACAGCTGTTTCAGGGACTGTAGGTAACGGAAATATAGCGGGAGTGGCACTGGCAATTGCCGTAGGAGGTCCTGGGGCTACATTTTGGATGATTCTCTGCGGGCTGTTGGGGATGTCAACTAAGTTTGTTGAATGCACCCTTGGGGTAAGGTACAGAGATGTTGGTATTGACGGTACTATCTATGGAGGCCCAATGTATTATTTGATCAAAGGTTTGAAAGAACGTGGGATGAGTAAATTAGGAAAGTTTTTGGCAGTCACTTTTGCAATACTTTGCATCGGAGCCTCTTTTGGAGGGGGAAATGCTGCTCAGTCCAATCAAGCAGCTATGCAATTGGTCAATTTCTTCGGAATGACTGGAGGCAGTGCCAGAACTATAATCGGATTGATTATGATGGTATTTGTGGGTATTATAATTATAGGTGGAATAAAGCGAATTGCATCAGTTACTGAAAAAATTGTTCCCTTTATGGCATTGATTTATGTGTTTGCATGTATTTATATCATAGGAACTAATTTTAGTTATGTAGATGATGCTTTTGGTATGATTTTTTTCCAAGCCTTCAGTCCTGAAGCAGGATTGGGTGGTCTTTTAGGGGTCTTGATTACTGGTTTTCGTCGTGCAGCATTTTCCAATGAGGCAGGGGCAGGATCAGCTTCCATTGCCCATGCTGCCGTTATGACAAAATACCCCGCCTCAGAGGGATTGGTAGCACTTTTAGAGCCTTTTATTGACACCGTTGTAATCTGTACCATGACCGCTTTGGTTATCATCATATTTAATGGGGACAGTGCTGTTTTTGACTATGGTGGTGTGGGTGGAAAGGTTATTATAGATGGAGTTGCTGTTGAAGGAGCTGGAATTACGGCTGCTGCATTTTCGAAATACATTGTTTTTTCAGGTCCATTTTTGACTATTGCCGTAGTGTTGTTTGCCATTTCTACTATGATCTCATGGTCCTACTATGGATTACAGTCATGGATGTTTATTTTTGGTAAGAGTAAAGCCGCTGACCTTTCCTACAAAATATTATTTTTGATATTTATAGTTATTGGTGCTGCAGGAGACATGTCTGCTGTTTGGACCTTTTCTGACGCTATGATTTTGGCCCTTGTTTTTCCTAACATGGTTGGCTTGATACTTCTTTATCCCAAAGTAAAAGAAGAATTAACCATCTACCTGGCTGCCATTAAAAGTAACCAAGAATGACCACAATCACTCAATTAAATATTAGGCTTGTCATTTTTATAAAACAAGGAAAACGGAACACATTAAGTTAGACTTCCCTCGATTCATACTTAGCAATCTAAAATCTTTGATTAGGCCAATTCAATTTATGAGGATTAAAAGCTTGACCAGATAGCTTAATTAGAAAGAATTGGATTTTGTTAATTTCAAAATATTGAGGGATTTGGCTCATTGAAAATAAGTAGAATAAGTTTATATTTACAGACATTTTAAGAATATGTTTGAGATAGACAGAACGGTGAGTATGAATTATGGAGAGACCACAAAAATGGTCGTTGAGTCGGCAAAACATTTTTCAGAACAATATATTCGTCCTAATGTAATGGATTGGGATGAGTCACAATTTTTTCCTGCAACGGTTTTAAGAAAAGCTGGAGAATTGGGTTTTATGGGGTTGTTGATCCCTGAAATCTATGGTGGCTCTGGTATGGGTTATCATGAGTATATTGCTGTAATCGAAGAAATTTCAAAAGTTGATCCCTCCATAGGTTTATCATTGGCGGCCCACAATTCTCTTGCTGCCCAACACGTTTACCTTTTTGGAAACGAGGAACAACGCATGAAATGGTTGCCTAAATTGGCCACTGGTAAGTGGATAGGAGCATGGGGATTGACCGAGTATAACACAGGCTCTGATGCAAAAGGCATGAATGCTACTGCTAAAAAACAAGGTGACCAATGGATCTTGAACGGAACTAAAAACTTCATTACCCATGGTAAATCCTGTGACTTGGCTGTTGTTATTTTCAAAAATGGAGAAAAAGGAGACAGTCACGGAATGACCAGTTTTGTCGTTGAAAAAGGTACGCCGGGTTTCAGTTCAGGAAAAGTAGAGAATAAATTGGGAATGCGTGCTTCTGAAACCGCCGAAATGGTTTTTGAAAATTGTATTGTTCCGGATAGCAATCGTCTGGGAGATATTGGCGAGGGATTTATTCAATCTATGAAAATACTGGATGGAGGAAGAATTTCTATTGCTGCACTTTCTTTGGGAATTGCCAAAGGAGCTTTTGAGGCGTCAGTAAAATATGCAAATGAACGAGAACAATTTGGTAAGCCCATTGGAGCCTTTCAGGGAATTTCCTTTATGTTGGCCGAAATGGCTACAGAAATCGAGGCCGCAAGTTTGTTGACTCATCAGGCAGGGGAAGACAAAAACCAAGGAAAAAATGTGACGCAAATAGGAGCGATGGCAAAATTATTTTCCTCTGAGGTATGTGTTAAAGTCTCTAGTAATGCTGTCCAAGTCCACGGTGGTTATGGTTTTATAAAAGATTTCCCCGTTGAAAAATTCTACCGTGATTCTAAATTGTGTACGATAGGTGAAGGAACCAGTGAGATCCAAAAACTGGTTATAGCTCGTAATTTTTTACAATCATAAAATTTCTTATTTTATTAGTAACATTATTTTTCTATTCCTATATTTGCGCTTCATTATGAAAGGAGGTACAAGTACATGCTAATCATACCAGTTAAAGACGGTGAAAACATAGATCGCGCTCTTAAACGTTTTAAGCGAAAATTTGATAAGACCGGAGGAATGCGCCAAGTAAGGATTAGAAAGCAATTTGTAAAGCCCTCTGTTAGGAATCGCGACAAGATCAAAAAAGCGCAATATATTCAGCGACTTAGAGACCTAGAAAACCAATAGATACTTTAATTAAGTTTAATCATAAACGTTGTAAGTTTTAACTTTCATAACTTTGTATTACAGATATTTTTATGTCAATAAATCAATTTCTGGATTACATCTCTCATGAAAAAAAGTATTCAACGCACACTTGTATTGCATATAAAAAGGATCTGATAGACTTCAAAGATTTTTGTAAAATCCATTTCGAGTTGGACATTATTGAAAACGTAGATTACAGTCATATAAGGACTTGGATAGTTAGTTTGGTTCAAAACCAAAAAACTAACAGAACAGTCAATCGTAAAATTTCTGCACTACGATCCTATTATAAATTCTTACTCAAAACAGAAACCATTAAAATCTCTCCTTTAAAGCTACACCAACCACTCAGAGTTTCAAAAAAGATAAATGTACCCTTTTCTACTGAAGAAGTCGATCGTCTGTTGGACAGCGATTTGTTTCCAAAAGATTATGAGGGAGTACTACAAAAAACGATCATAAGCCTAATGTATTATACCGGATTACGTCGAATGGAGCTGATCGAGTTGGAAGATTCATCTGTGGATTTTCAAAACAAATCGATTAAAGTTTTGGGTAAGCGAAACAAGGAGCGTATAATTCCTCTTTTACCCGAAGCATTAAAGATCATGAAAAACTATATTTCTTATAAAAAAGACTTATCTCAGAGCTTACCAAGTTATTTTTTTTGTTGTTCAAATGGACTAAAACTAACTGAAGGATTTGTATATCAAACCGTAAATCATTATTTTAGTTTTGTGTCGTCAAAAGTTAAAAAAAGTCCTCATCTCTTAAGACACAGTTTTGCAACTCATCTCTTAAATAATGGAGCAGATCTTAATTCAGTAAAAGAGTTGTTAGGACATGAGAGTATTGCTGCAACTCAAGTATACACTCACAGCAGTTTAAAAAAAATAAAGGAAACTTATGCTAAAGCACATCCAAGAGGAAGGAAAGACTGATCTGACTATCAAAACTTAATATTATGAATGTTAATTTTCAATCTGTCAATTATACGGCTGACACTAAGCTGGTTGAATTCACTCAAAAAAGAGTAAAAAAGATCACACAATATTATGATCAAATTGTAGATGTTTTTGTTTACACCAAGGTGGAGAACTCCTCGAATAAGATTAACAAGTTTGCAGAATTAAAAATTGGAATTCCAGGGGATGACGTAATCGTTAAGAAGACTGCTAAAAGCTTTGAAGAGGCTATCAACCAGGCCGCAGATTCTGCTGAAAGGGTACTTAAAAGACGCAAGGAAAAACAGCGCCTCTAGTTTTTTATTAACATAATAGCTGCTTTCATATATCCCATAGCATAAGCCATTCCTGCATACCATCCACCATCACTACTCATTTGTGGTGTATGATCAGGAATTAGTACACCTTCAAAATTATTTTTCTTAAGAATCTTTAAAACTTTAACCATGTCTATATCTCCCTCATCAACAAAAACTTCTTTGTAGAAGGGCACTTTACCAACTACATTTCTAAAATGCACATAACCTATTTTATTTTGTTTACTGTATTCATCTGTAGCATTATGAACATCTCCTTCAGTCATTTCAGCAATAGAACCTAAACAAAATTCTAAACAATTACTGGGACTTGGCTTCATATCAATTAAACGTT
>CAJWAY010000074.1 GCA_913020685.1 uncultured Flavobacteriaceae bacterium | reverse complement strand
TCTTTTTATCCAACAAAAAATGGGATATTATTCATTTTAATTTTGGTTTACATGACATCAAGCATATAGATCCAGTTACTGGGAAAAACAGTAAGAACTTAAGTCATCCCCATCAGGCTTCACCCGAAGAATATGAAAGAAACCTTATTGAAATTATCAAAAAATTAAAACAAACTGGAGCTGAACTTATTTTTGCTACGACAACTCCCTATCCCGATAAGTTAGGAAAACAGATGCGTTCTCCTGGAATGCCCAAAATATATAATCAAGTTGCTCTAAAAATAATGAACAATAATCAAATTAAAGTTAATGATTTATATAGCTTAGTTTTACCCAAGATTAGTGAGCTTCAGATACCTAATAACGTTCATTTTAAGGAAAACGGGAGTGAATTTTTAGCAAACCTGGTTGTAAAATCTATCATCGAATCATTATAATCATTCTTTCAAATGATTAATTGGGTAAACTAGATAGTTTATCAAAAATGGCCCTAGGACCCCAAGTAAATGATAAATAATTATTTTAAATAAAATTCCGGAGTTACCTTTTCTAAGACTGGCATCAATGAATCAACAATTTTTTGGTGTTCAAATGCAATATTTATGTTTTCCTCCGGATCTAATAAATGATCGTATAATTCTATTTTAGGCTCTTCTTCCCTAAAAAATTTTGTCAAACGATAACGATCAGTTTTCAGGCTAACCCCATTTTTCCAAAAACCAAATGCCCGGTTTTGATGGTTTGATTTTCCAGTTTGAATTAATTCCATTAAGCTTTTTCCATCTAGTTCGTAAGGCTTCCCTATACCACAAAAATCAAGCAATGTAGGATAGAGATCAACTGTCTCCACTATGTTGTTGATTTCTTTTGAAGCGTGATTTACCCCGGGTAGTTTGACAATCAGTGCACTTTTAAGGGATCGCTCAAAAAGGCTGTGTTTGCCCCACTTTCGATCATTTCCTAAATGCCAACCATGATCGCCCCACAAAACCACAATAGTTTCTTTGTCTAATTCAAGGGACTTGAGTTCCAACAATAGCTCCCCTATAAGATGATCTATATAACTGACAGATGCATAATATCCGTGAATCAATTTTCTGGCATATACATCAGAAACAGACTGATCGAGTGTTGGCTTTTCGTCTGACAATTTATAATTATAAAACTCCCCCATTTTTCCAACGCTATTTGGGTGAACGTTTTGTGGAATAAAAGGATCTGAAGCAATAGGAATGGAGGATCTATCGTACAAATCCCAATATTTTTTGGGAGCATTGAAAGGCAAATGAGGTTTGAAAAATCCCACACCTAGAAAAAATGGTTTTTGTTGGGCTTTTAATTTTTTTAACTCCTTAACTGCACACTTTAAAATTAATCCATCAGGGTATCCCTCATCGGGTACATCTGAGCTTTCATAGGGTTTCACCTGTCCCTTTAAACTTTGACGATTTTCTCCATTGGCATAAGCAAAAAAAGCATTCCATCCAGTTTTCCACTTCCCAGAGTTGAATACAAATCTATCCCAACTGTGGGGCATTTCTTTTATATCAGAAGGTTTTTCCTCGAATCCATAAACTAATCCGTCTACAGAATGACTTAATTTACCGATTCCAACAGTTCTATAACCATTTCTTTTAAAATGATGCACAAAAGATTCAGGCCGCTGTTCTTCATTTTTATTGGCCATTTCGCGATAAAAAACCCGATTGTCAATATGAATTCTTTTTCGAGGTCTAAGCCCAGTCATTAGGCTGTAACGTGACGCACCACAAGTGGGAACTTGTACATAGTGTCGGCTAAAAAAACTACCCTCTCTTGCCAGTTGATCTATGTTGGGGCTTTTCACGACTCGATTTCCATAGATTCCCAATTCAGGCCTTAAGTCATCAACCGAAATAAAAAGAATATTTGGAGTTAAAGTCGACTTAGTCCTCTTTTCCGATTTACAGGCAGTGGACAAAAGAATAATTATAATGATTAGAAATATTTTTTTCATTTTAAAAGATAAACATCATAAAACCAACTTAGTTAATATCATCAGAATATTGTAAAAGTTTTATAATTATAAATTTACCAGTTCTCTTGAATTACTTTTTTCATCTCGGCTCCATCTTTTTGGGCATCGCCGTATTGAACTCTTAATTCTACCAAATCGTTTTTTAACTCCGTAATAGTGGTTTTGAACTCCAGATTATTATATTGATTTTTGAGTTCTAAGGGGTCGTTTATAAGATCATAAAATTCCCAAGCGGGAGGTGTCGCTTGATCAGTATAGGTTCCCTTCATCCCCAATGAGAGACCATAGTAAAAGATCAATTTGTATCGATCTGTACGAATACCCAGATGTGCCGGTCGATTAAGGGCATGTGCATAATATCGGTAATACATTTTGTCCCTCCAAGGATCAGCAGTATCCATTATGAGATTTTTTCGAAAGCTTTGTCCCTGGAATTCAGGCGGTTGTAGGATACCCGCATAGTCTAATAGCAGCGATGGAAAGTCAATATTTAATATAATATCGTCTATCCTTTTTCCAGCTGGAATTTCCTCAGGATAACGAATAACAACGGGTATACGAGAAGATTCCTCCAAAAACATACGCTTATCAAACATGCCGTGTTCACCTAAAAAATATCCTTGGTCAGAGGTATAAATTATTAGGGTATTGTCGGTCAAGCCATTTTCATCTAAATACCCCAACATTCTTCCTATATTTTCATCTATGGCTGCCGCCGATTTCAAAAAGTCTTTGACAAATTTTTGATAGGTTTTTTTTCTTGCCTGAACAGTATCCAGACCATCTGTATCAAAAGGAAGACCTGGGTAACGGCCATTGTTTTTGACAGAGGCTTGTCGCCATCGTTCTGCCAGAATTTCCAATATTTGTCCATCAAAGCTCCTACCGGACTGTTGAGTGTCAAAATCGAGTAATGAGACAGGTTCGGGAATCGAGTCATTTTCAAATAAATTTTTGAAGCGCTCGGGATAGTCAAAAGGTTCGTGGGTTGCTTTAAAGTGGGTCATCAACATAAAGGGCCTTTCTTTGTCTCTTTGATCCAACCACTTTAGAGATTCATTCATGATGACATCAGAGGAGAATCCCTTGTACACTGTACCGCCTTTATTTCCATATTCCCAGTTGTCATTGTTTTTTAAAATGGGATTGTGGTACCTCCCCTGCCCAGGCAGTATATTGAAATGATCAAAACCAGAGGGTTTGTCTTTTAAATGCCACTTTCCAATAAGAGCAGTTTGGTAACCGGATTTTTGAATAAGTTGGGCTACATTGAGTTGATGTGAATGAAGGGCATCAGATAGTGTATATACCTGATTGATATGACTGTATTGCCCTGTAAGTATGGAGGCCCGGCTGGGAACACAAATAGAATTGGTACAGAAGGCATTGTCCAAAACCACTCCCTCTGCAGCTAATCTTTTAATATTCTGATTGATTGCATATTTTTCCAAGACACCTCCATATATCCCCCAAGCCTGGCTGGTATGATCATCGGACATGATAAAAATGATATTGGGGGATTGGTTTTGTTTTTCCGAAATTGATGTAACACAACCAAAAACAGTTAAACACAAAATTAAAATCAATTTAGAATTCAATACGATGGTTTTTTTAAATAAGGAATCGAAACTATTTTTTGTTACATTTGAGTGTACGCACACAAAATAATAATGATCCTTAATAATGAAAACCAAATTTAATTTTTTTAGTCAACTGACCATCCTATCGTTAGTATTTTTTATTTACTCTAGTGCACTAGCTCAGACAGAGTGGAAATCTCTCTTTAATGGAAAAGACATGTCTGGATGGGAGTTAAAGAATGGAAATGCAAAATATCACATTGAGGACAATTCCATTGTAGGTACTTCAAGAGCCGGGACGCCGAATACTTTTTTATGCACCAAAGAAACGTATAGTGATTTTATTTTAGAGTTAGAGGTGCAGGTTGCTCCCGGACTCAATTCCGGAATTCAATTTCGATCAAACTCTTTAAAAGAATATCAAAATGGACGTGTTCACGGCTATCAATCTGAATTGGATACCAGTAAAAGAGCCTGGTCTGCTGGAATTTTTGATGAAGGACGAAGGGGTTGGCTGTATCCACTTACCATCAATACAAAGGGCGGTGCTGCCTTTAACAATGGAGGCTGGAACAAGGTTAGAATTGAGGCAATCGGAAATTCTATCAAAACTTTTATGAATGGAATTCAATGTGCTAATCTTGTAGACGATATGACATCAAATGGTTTTATAGCACTTCAGGTACATTCTATAAGTGCAAAAGAACTAGAAGGTAAAACTATTAAGTGGAAAAATATCAAAATTGTAACTGAAAACCTTGAGCAGTACAGAACAAAAAATCAGCCCCATGCCAGACAAATAAGTTATTTAAACAATAAATTAACCCCAGAGGAAAAGAGAAAAGGCTGGAAATTGCTCTGGGATGGAAAAACTTCAAAGGGATGGAAGGGTGCTGAAATTGATTTCTTTCCTGAATCTGGAATTACTTTAGAAAATGGAATTATTCATTTTCATCCTCACAAGATTAAAAAAGACCCACAAAGATCTGGTGATATTGTTACTATTGAAAAATTTAGCAATTTTGAGTTGGAGTTAGATTTTAAAGTACAAAAAGGTGGGAACAGTGGAATTAAATACTTTGTAGATGCTCTTAAGACCGGTGACGGGAGGACTATAGGTCTGGAGTTTCAAATTCTTGATGATGCCCATAAAGATTTTAAAATGGGAGTTGATGGGAACCGAACCGTTGGTTCACTATATGATCTTATTTCCTCAGAAAACTTATCTGAATTAGAAAGAAATCTAATTGAAAAAAAATCTCTTAACTATAAATTAAGATCGAAAGGACCAAATGAATGGAATAAAGCAAGGATTATTGTAGAGGGTGGAAAAGTAGAACACTGGTTGAACAATATTCTAGTCGTTAGATATGACAGATTTTCCCAGACATTCAAAAATCTTATTAAAAAAAGTAAATTTTATGATAAAAAAGGCTTTGGAGTTGCAAATGAGGGAAGAATTTTACTTCAAGATCACCATCCAGGTGATATAAAATTTAAAAATATTAAAATTCGTGAATTATAAATGTCGCATCCTCATACTTGCAATAATTTATTTAACATTTTTAAAATGTAAGCAACCATCAAATATTGAGAAACCTCCAAATGTCATTTTAATACTTGTAGATGATATGGGCTATTCGGACTTGGGTGCCTATGGTAGCGAAGTAGCCACGCCCAACTTAGATCGCCTGGCTTTGGATGGTGTGAGGTTTACCAATGCCTATAATACCTCTAAATGCTTTCCCTCCAGGGCTTCCCTACTCACGGGATTGTATTCACAACAAACTGGATACCACGAAAGTTTTAGGCAGCCCATGCGTAATGCAATTACACTAGGAGAGTTGTTTAAATCGGCCGGATACACTACTCTTTGGTCGGGTAAACACCATAGCACAGAAAATCCAGTCGAAAGAGGTTTTGATCACTTCAGTGGACTGTTAGATGGCGCAGCCAATCATTTTAACCCAGGAATAAAAAGAGAGGGTGAGGGACAACCTGCCCAAAAGGGACTTAGAAATACACCTGTAAGCTACCGTAATTGGGTAATTGAAGGAGAAGTTTACAATCCCTACACTCCCAAATCCAAAGACTTTTACTCCACTGATGTTTTTACAAATTATGCTCTTGATTGG
>CAJWAY010000073.1 GCA_913020685.1 uncultured Flavobacteriaceae bacterium | reverse complement strand
TAATTAATAAAGTAAAGGTTCTTAACCATAAGTGGATTGTAGCGGATTTTTCGGATGGGACTTATTGGGGGGAAATCTTTTTAACATATCAAATTAATAATAACGGATTGCTAAATTTCGAATTAAAGGAGCATTTCCTTTACCTTAATCCAGATTAGTTTTTGAGATCCACACCAGCAAATCTCTAAAATTTTCGGGGGATACATTGTGACCGTCAGGATAAGAATTAAAACTTATTTTGGGATTATTTAATCTAAGTTTGTTAACACTAGTTTCCGACCATTGATACGGAACGGTCTGGTCATTTGTTCCATGAGAGGCGTAAGCTAAAACATTTTGATATTCATCTATGTTTTTACTCAAAAGTTGAGTATTGATATATCCGCTCATACATATGGCCCTTCTGAATTGATTGGGGTAATCTAACAAAAGTGACCAACTTAATATAGCCCCTTGACTAAAACCCATTAGCCCGATATCTTTAGGGTCTAAATCATATTCTTTTATAAAATAATCCAGTTGTTGAGTAATTGTATGTAAGGATTTTTCTGCCTCTTTTAGGTCCGACCATTTGTCCTGGGCTGCATCAAAATGAATTGAATACCAAGCCTTTCCACCAAATGGTGAAATTAAGGGTGCCTCTAGGGAAATAACAGTTAGTTTTTCGGCAAAGTAGTCTACAAAAGAGAAGAGGTCGTCCGCATTGCTTCCATATCCGTGTAAAAGTAATAAACAGGGGTATGGAGGAATCCCTGTCGTTGCTTTTCTAATTCTGTATGATAACATGGTCACTAGTCATTTAGAGTAAGTACTCCATTGTTAAAACTACCAATAACTTTTCCTTGCAATTCTGACCCGAGGTATGCACTGTTTTTTGAGGTTGATTTCAAATTATCCGCACTGTAGCTGTATGATTTGTTAGGATTGAAAAGTGTTAAGTCTGCAGTTGCTCCAGCAGAGATGACTGGATTAGAGATCCCAAAACACTTTACCCCTCGGGTTAAAAAACTAATAACCTTGTCCAGCGGGAAGACTTTACTTAACATACCAAAACAACTTTCTAGCCCTAAAGTACCGGGTGCTGCATTTTCAAACTCCAATTTTTTGTATTCGATATTCATCGGCTCATGCATGCTGCTGATCATATCGATACTGCCTTCCAATAGACCTGCTCTGAGAGCTTGTTGGTCCGTTTTTGATCGAATGGGCGGAAATACCTTAAAGTTTGTATCAAAATTTTCCAATTTAATATCATCAAAAATTAAATGAGGAAGTCCGACACTACAACTGACGTTAAGTCCGAGGCTTTTAGATTTTCTTATCAAATCTAAACCTTCTTCTGTACTTATAAAGGGTATGTGGAGTTTGCCACCTGTGTATTTTAAAATTTCTAGATCCCTGGCAATTTGAACTGATTCGGCCATTGAGGGTATACCCTTCAAACCGATCCGGGTACTGGTGATACCTTCGTGCATTACACCATTGCCAGCCAATTCATTGTTCATGGCATGTGAAATAACAATTCCCTCAAAACTTTGACTGTACTGAAGTGCAATTTTTAGCAAGTTTGCTTTTTGAATAGAATGTTTGTGATCACCAAAGGCAACGGCTCCTTCACTGTACATATCAAAAAGAGAAGCCATTTGATTTCCTTTCGATTCTATAGTTAGAGCCCCTATTGGATATAATGATGTGGTATAACCTCTGGCCATTTTGATTAAATGTCCGATGATGGATTTGGAATCGGGGATTGGGTGTATATTGGAATTCAATAAGATCTTTGTAAAACCTGATTTTGCAGCAACCTCCAACCCATTTGAAAGTGTTTCTCTTTCCTCGTAACCTGGTTCTCCAAATGATACTCCACTGTCGAACCAACCAGATGAGACATGTAGGTTTTCAAACTCATATACTTTAATGTCCTTATCGGCTTTTATATTTTTAGCGATTTCAACAATAATATCGCCTGTAATAAGTATGTCTTGATTAGTTGAATGATGAGGACTTTGAGGATTGAGGATTGTAGCTTTTTTGAAAAGTATCTTCATTAATAAATAGCTATGACACAAAAGTATAAAATCAAGAATAAAAAAACCTTGATAAGTGAATTATTATCTATTAGAATCTTTCAAATGCACCCAATCCAAAAAGAGCAAAGTCATATTTTACCGGGTCTATGGGATCTAATTTTCTGAGTTTAGTATCAAGTTCTAAAAGAGCTTTTGCGTCATTTTGCTTTCTTTTCAAAAGTAACAACTTTCTGGCTACACTTCCAGTATGAACATCTAGCGGAATTGACAACTCTGAAGTTGAGATACTTTTCCAAATTCCAAAATCAACCCCTTTTCTATTGGATCTAACCATCCATCGTAAAAACATATTGATTCTTTTTGCTGCAGAGCCTTTGAGGGGGTCAGAGATATGTTTTTGAGTTCTGGACGGGTGGTCGAGTTCAAAAAAAGTCTTTTTGAATTGATGAATGCGTTCTTGAAGGTTGATTTTTGATAAAGAAAAAAGTCTTTCCAGGCCACCGTGGTTTTTATAGATGTTTTGTAAAGCCCTAACAAAATATTTTAGGTCCTGATCGTTAAATGTTCGATGAACAAAACCATTAAAATTTTTAAAATTGTGTTCTTGATGATTGAGAATGAAATCATAAGGGGCTTCATCCATTAGCTCCATGATTCTTTGAGCACTTTTAAGAATACTAACTCTGTTTCCCCAGGCGATTGTCGCACTTAGAAAAGCAGCAATTTCTATATCTTTTTTGTTGGAAAATTGATGTGGGATTTGAATTGGGTCGTGGATTATAAATTCGATTGATTCATATTGTTGAGATTTAAAATCCAGAAAAGATTTAAGGTCATTTGGATTCATGAAATAATTTTACCGTCTCTAAGTATAATCTTTCGATCGGCCATTTCTGCCAATTTATCATTGTGGGTAACAATGACGATAGTACAGCCTGTTTGATCCCGTAGTCTAAAAAAAATTTCATGTAAGGAAGTTGCGTTCTCAGAGTCAAGATTACCACTAGGTTCATCAGCAAAAATAATTTTTGGGTCATTCACCAAAGCACGGGCAACAGCAACACGCTGTTGCTCTCCACCAGATAATTCTTGGGGTTTATGGTGAGCACGATCTGAAACACCCATTTGACTGAGTAGGCCAGTTGCTCTTTCTTTTAATTTGTTACTATCATGATTTCCTATCCATCCAGGCATGCATACATTTTCAAGGGCTGTAAACTCTGGAAGCAATTCATGGAATTGAAAAATAAATCCCAAATTCTTGTTTCTGAATTCAGCCAGACGAATCGGACTCATTTTATTTACTGAAACACCTTCAATATTTATACTGGTGTTTGTATTTGGATCTGCATTGTCCAGGGTTCCCAAGATATGTAAAAGTGTTGTTTTTCCTGCGCCGGAAGGCCCAACTATGGCAACAACCTCTCCTGATTCTATATTCAGATCAATCCCTTTAAGTACCTTTAAATCACCATAACTTTTAAAAAGATTATCGCAAATGATCCCTTTATTCATGATCTAAATTTAGTTTTTTTAAATGTTAAGTTCATTAATCCAACCTGGTATTTTTTGTTTAATCCTTAATTATTTTGTTTAATAAAATGATATATTTGCTAAACAAAATTAAAAAAATGATTAAGCTTGCTTATTTTGCAGGTGGATGTTTTTGGTGTACAGAATGCATTTTTCAGCAAATTAAGGGTGTTGTTCAAGTCACTCCTGGTTACATGGGAGGAAACATAAAAAACCCCACCTATGGAGACGTTTGCAATGGCAATACTGGACACACAGAAACTATCAAGGTAACATATGATCATGATTTAGTTTCTTTCGTTGAACTTTTGGAAATATTTTTTTTGACCCACGATCCTACCACCATTAACCGTCAAGGAAATGATGTTGGTTCTCAATATCGTTCTGCTGTTTTCTTTAACAACATGGAAGAAAAATTACAAATAGAGGATTGTATCAATAGAATTCAAACAGAAGGTATTTTTGATAACCCGATTGTTACTGAAATTAATACAAAATGCCCCTTTTATCCCGCAGAGATCGAACATCACGAATACTACAATAAAAATAAAGAGCATCCCTACTGTCAATTTATTATAACACCAAAAATCAAAAAATTTAAGTCAATTTTTAAACAATATTCAAGATAATAATGGACGACAATTTCAACATTGATACTTTCCCAATCGCGGAGGAGATCAAAAATAATTTTGAAAGCATTATAGATTTACTTGGAGAAGATAAAGATAGAGAAGGTCTTAAAAAAACTCCATTACGAGCAGCCAAAGCGATGCAATTTCTAACACAGGGGTACACAATGGAACCGAAGGAAATTTTACAAAATGCCTTGTTCGATGAAGATTATAATGAAATGGTTATTGTTAAAGACATAGAACTATATTCACTTTGTGAGCATCATATGTTGCCCTTTTTTGGTAAAGCTCACATTGCATATATTCCTAACGGTAAGATTGTTGGTTTGAGTAAAATTCCAAGAGTAGTGGATGTCTTTTCAAGGAGATTACAAGTTCAAGAGAGATTGACCGAGCAAGTTTTAGAATGTATTAATGAAACTTTAGAACCTATCGGAGTGGGGGTTGTTATTGAGGCCTCACACATGTGTATGATGATGAGAGGAGTTCAAAAACAGAATTCCACTACCACGACCTCAGGTTTTAGAGGATCATTTAAAGAAACAGATACCCGTAATGAATTCTTAAAACTGGTTTCTTCTAGTTTGATCTAATCTTTATTTTTTTTAAAAAGGAATTTGAGTCCCATTCTTTTTAGAATTTTCTTCTCAAACTCCCAAAAGAATTTGAATTGAAAGAAGATGGTAGCTACCACTATGAGTAAAACCTGGTAAATGGGAAAAATGACCAGTATCCTCAAAAGGGTGTAAATAACCATCCCCAGTGGTACTTCAACAAAGTCTGAAGGTTGAACACATATAAATTCCAAAAAGGGGGTTGCCATTTTTGCACTGGCCGAACCGGTGATGGCAAAAACGATGAATATTACCGCCAATTGTGCATTGGAGTTAATTCCCCATTTCTTTTTGAGGCGTTTGATCATGGGATTTTATCCTAGAATTGAAATAATTTGCTGGCCAAGCTCAACACCAATTCTGTCTTGCGCCTCCAAGGTAGCTGCTCCAATGTGTGGAGTCAAGGATATTTTTGGGTGCATCAATAGTTTAACTTCTGGCTTAGGCTCGTTTTCAAAAGTATCCAGACAGGCAAAAGCCAGTTTGTTATCATCTAAGGAGTTGACCAAAGCAACCTCGTCAATAACACCACCTCGAGCAGCATTAATTATTGCTGATCCGTCTTTCATCATGCCAAACTCTTTGGAACCGATTACATAATTTTTTTGTGCAGGAACATGCAAGCTGATAAAGTCAGATTGTTTTAAAACACTTTCAATTGATGTGGTTTCGATCGATACTTTTAGGGAGGTTCCGTTGAATAAGGAAACCTCAATCTCGGCTGCGTCCATATATTTATCCGCGGCGACAACATTCATACCTAATCCCAGAGCTATTTTGGCCACCTCTTGACCAATTCTACCAAATCCAATAATTCCGATTGTCTTACTTCTCAATTCGATTCCTTTAGCATAGGCCTTTTTTAAGCCTTTAAAGTTTGATTCTCCCTCAAGTGGCATATTGCGATTGGAGTCGTAGAGAAACCTTACACC
>CAJWAY010000072.1 GCA_913020685.1 uncultured Flavobacteriaceae bacterium | reverse complement strand
AGGAAGATGAGGACAAGGAGGGAGATGAAGGAGAGGACAAAGAGGATAAAAAAGATCAGGGGGATCAAGAAAAAGATCAACAACCCGAGGAGGGTGATTCTGAAAAAGAGCAGCCCTCAAAACCCAAACAAACTGAACTTTCTCCTGAGCAGGTAAAAAGTTTGTTGGAAGCCATGAGCAATCAAGAGAAAAAAGTACAAGACAAAGTCAATGCAGAAAAGGTTCAGGGAACTCCCGTAAGAGGGCAGAAAGATTGGTAAGTTTTTATTGATGAGAAATATTTTTGTTAGTGTTTTACTGATGATTGTTACCTTTCAGGTGATGGCGCAAGGGGTAAGTTTTGAGGCGAAAGTCAGTAAAAGAAGCTTGGGTTTGAATGAGCGGCTGCGCGTGGATTTTGTCATGAATGAAAATGGTGATGATTTTACTCCTCCGACCTTTAGTGGATTCAGAATCGTTGGTGGACCCAATCAATCCATCAGCAATTCATGGGTCAATGGAAAAAAAAGTTTCTCTAAGACTTACACCTATTTTTTGACTCCCACGCAAAAAGGGGCTTTATCCATTAACCAAGCCACAATAGACATTGATGGTGAAATTTATAAAACAACTCCGGTAAAAATAACTGTTACTGAGGCGGTTGATGTTCCTAGAGACCCTAATAGCCCAGAATATTTGATAGATGACAATCTCCATTTGGTAGCGGAAACATCGAATACCAGGCCTTACCTCAATGAGGCCATCACTGTGGTCTACAAATTGTATTTTAGAAGCCCATTGCGAATCTCAGACGGAAGATTGGTGGAGAACCCACAGTATGCAGATTTTTGGAGTCACAACATAGATATTCCCCAGCTTAAGGTAGAAAATGCTACCTACAAAGGGGAAACCTATAATGTAGTCGTTTGGAAGAAAAGTGTCTTGTATCCACAAAAAACCGGAAAGCTTGCCTTGGAGCCGCTCAGTTTAAGTTTGGTTATAGATTTGCCCTCGAATCGCAGGGACTTTTTTGGCAACCGTATTCTACAACAGTCCTCCAGAACGATTACGGCTGGCAGAAGAACCATCATTGTCAAACCATTACCAAAAAAAGGCAAACCAGCGAATTTCATGGGAGCCGTTGGACAATTCAATTTTGATGTACTTACCAATAAAAATGCATTAAAAGCTACAGAGTCCTTTGAAATCAAACTCAAGGTGAACGGTAATGGGAACCTAAAGTTGTTTAACTTACCCAAATTGGTTTTGCCCAATACATTAGAAGTTTTCGAGCCGGAACATCGTGAAAACGTTAAAACTATCTTATCTGGAATGCAAGGTAACATTCAAGATAATTATACTGTCGTTCCTCGTTTTCAGGGAAAATATCCCATACCACCGGTATCTTTTTCCTATTTTGACCCCAAAAAAGAAAAATATTTCACCTTGCGATCCAGCGAACACATAGTAGATGTTTACGGGGGTCCTGTAGCCAAAAATTCTAGTGACAATTCCTCAAATTTCGGAGCAAAGCAACCATTGTCCAATACAGATGAGTCATTCCGATTCATAAAATTGAACCCGAATCTGGAGCCCATCGTCAAAAAGAAATTTTGGAACAGTAAGCTTTTTTACGCCTCATTGATCTCCCCTATAATGTTGTTGATTGCTTTTGTGCTTTTGATGCAGCGCAATCAAAGAATTTCTGACGATGTGGAAGGATCTCGACTTCGCGCGGCAAATCGTTTGTCCAAAAAATATTTGGGTGAAGCCAAAAAGAATTTAAAAAATAAAACGCTTTTCTACGATGCACTCGAAAGGGCGTTATATAATTATTTGAAGGCGATGTTAAAAATCAAAGCGGATGATTTCAGTAAGCAAAAAATAACCGAGATCTTGGCTGACAGGAAATTAACAGGAGAGGAGATTCAGCCCTTTATTGTCCTGTTGGAGAACTGTGAAGTGGCCCGATACTCTCCTGCTTCGGATGCCAAAATGCAACAGGACTTTGACCAAGCTCTTTCTGTAATTTCTAATATTGATAAAAAATTATGAGAAAGCTTTTGATACTCCTTTCCGGATCATTTCTCTATTGCTCATTTACATTGGTTCAGGAAACAGAAACCACTTTCGAAAACGCCAATTCTGCCTATAATGCCGGACAGTTTGAAAAAGCTGTGATGCTTTATAGAGAGATTTTAGAAAGCGGCCTGCATAGTGCTGAGCTCTATTTTAATTTGGCAAACTCTTATTACCGATTGAACCAAGTAGGGGAAAGTATTTTTTATTTTGAAAAAGCGAAACAACTCCAACCTATGGATGAAGATATCAATATAAACAGTGCTTTTGCTCAAAATATGGCCATCGATGCTGTTGAAGTTTTACCCAAATCGCAATTTACCCGGTTGGAAGAAAAGACTATTAAACTTTTCTCACAAGAAGGTTGGGCATATATGATTGTCTTTATGGCTTGGTTATTGGTCTTTTTTTGGGGGCTTTACTTGTGGAACAAGGCTCCATTCATCAAAAGAACTTTCTTTGTGTCCACCTTGGTGCTTGGATTTTTACTGATCGGTTCACTGTTCATTGCTGTCATTAAATCTTCTATTACTGCAGAGACCACATATGGTATTCTGTTTGATGAAAAAATAGAGGTATGGGCTGAGCCCAATTCTCGTGCTGAGATTTTATTTTTATTACATGAAGGAACAAAAGTTCAAATGTTTGATCAACTCCAAGAGTGGCAAAAAATTAGAATTGCCAATGGTTCAGAGGGTTGGATCAAAAACCCTAAAATTAGAAGCCTAAATGGATTTAAATGAGATCCCTATGAACCTCATTTGAGAATTCACTTCCCCAACTAAAAAGGTATTCCCCTAACTCAGTAATGGGTTTGTAAAGAATTGAACTATCTATCATTTCAGAATTAATAATAGTGATCCATGTATTTAGTTTTTCTAAAAAAAACAAAGCAACACTCAAAAATATCGCCCATTTAAACGCACCAAAGAAAGCACCCAAGAATTTGTTTAACAGCCCTAGTGAGGCCTTACTGATCACTTTAGTCAATATTTTGGCCAAGACTGATAAGCCATAGACGATGATGATAAATATAATTAAATAAGAAGCTGTTTGAACGGCCAGAGGGCTCCAATCAAAAATTTCATTTAACAAATCGGCAAAAAAATCCGAGAATTTTACCGCACCCAATAGCCCTAAAAATAAAGCTCCCAAACTGGCTACCTCAATAATAAAACCTTTAAAAAAACCTTTAATAAGTCCAAAACCTAAGGCAATGCCCAGTATTATATCAATTGTATTCACTTGTACTAATTTACTTTTTTTTTAGGAATGTTTCTACGTGGTTCATCCTAAAGCAAGTATCTTTGAAGGTGAGAAAAAATAATAGCCGAGACAAGAAATTAAAAGACCAATGGAATCAATTAATTATTCTCCTAAGTGAACGTTTTTCAGATGGCGAAGCACTAGATGTAGAAGGAGTTTTGTACTTAATTGGTTTGCAAGAATTGGGTCAAGTTCACCGAAATATGAAAAAAGATGACAATGTTAACCTGATTCATATAGGAATTTGTACAGTTCTGGAACCCTACGGTTACTATCGGTTTGATTTTTTTGATGAAGAAGGATGGCCTCATTTTGAACTAATTGAAGAGCTGCCCCCCCTTAAACCTGGAGAACAAAGTATCATGATGAAAGAAGCAATGGTAGAGTATTTTTTAAAGCGTGAGCTTATTCAATAAATGTTTACTTTTATTATATGATTGATAAGATTGATGAAAACCTCAGTTTGGTCAATGCTTTTGATGCTCAGTCCAAAGAAGATATCGAAGCATTTAGGATAAAATATTTAGGTAAAAAAGGGATTTTAAATGACTTTTTTACAGCTTTTAAGGAGGTTCCTCCTAAGGAGAAGAGAGACTATGGGCAGGCGCTCAATACCCTTAAAAATGCTGTCATGGAAAAAGTAAAAACCTTACAAGCGCAAACTAATAAACCTGCCAATCAAGGTTATCAAGGTGATTTATCTAAGCCCGGATTTCCCCTTGAGTTGGGTTCACGACATCCTCTTTCCTTGGTCAAAAACAGAATTATTGAAATTTTTTATCAGATTGGTTTTAACATTTCTGAGGGGCCTGAAATCGAGGACGACTGGCACAATTTCACTGCTTTGAATTTACCAGAATTTCATCCCGCCAGAGATATGCAGGATACCTTTTTCATCCAAACTGATCCTGATATTTTGCTCCGAACCCATACTTCCTCTGTGCAAGTGAGGTATATGGAAAAAAATCAGCCTCCCATTCGAACCATTTCACCTGGAAGGGTTTTTAGGAATGAGGCTATCTCAGCTAGGGCACATTGTATTTTTCACCAGGTAGAGGGTTTGTATATTGACAAAAATGTCTCTTTTGCTGATCTAAAACAGACCTTGCTTTATTTTACTAAAGCTTTATTTGGAAAATCAAAAATTCGCTTGCGTCCTTCTTACTTTCCCTTCACTGAGCCTAGTGCCGAAGTTGATATTTTTTGGGGACTCGAAACAGAAACAGATTACCGTATAACCAAAGGGACAGGTTGGCTTGAAATTATGGGGTGTGGAATCGTCGACCCCAATGTCTTAAAAAATTGTAAGATAGATCCAGAGGAATATTCTGGTTATGCTTTTGGGATGGGCATTGAAAGAATTGCAATGTTGTTATACCAAATTGAAGATATTCGTCTGTTTTTTGAAAACGATGTTCGTTTTCTTTCCCAATTCCAATCTGGAAATTAGTCCAATTTTTTGACCAGTTTTTTAAAAATTTTTTCCGGGTTTTTTCCCAAGTAGAGAATGTTGAAAACAGCATCTATGATTGGAACTCTTGTGGAGTAATTTTGGTTAATCATTTTTGCACATTGGGTAGAGTAATAACCTTCTGCTACCATCCTCATTTCCATTTGAGCGGTCTCAACTGAATAACCCTTACCGATCATACTGCCAAAAGAACGATTTCGGCTGAAAGCAGAATAGCCCGTTACCAAAAGATCTCCCAGATAGGCAGAATTATTGATATTACGTTTCATTTTGTAAACATCTTTGATAAAGCGTTTCATTTCCCTTATGGCATTACTCATCAATACGCTTTGGAAATTGTCACCGTACCCCAGGGCGTTAGCAATCCCTGAGGCAATGGCGTAAATATTTTTGAGCATACTGGCATATTCTGTCCCCATGATATCATTGGAAATAGTGGTTCTAATGTATTGGGTTTTGAGCATAGAAGCCATAGCTCTTGCCACTTTATTTTCAATACAGGCGATAGTAAGATAGGACAAACGTTCCATAGCGATTTCCTCAGCATGAGAGGGGCCTACGATGACCCCAATTTTATTTAGGGGAACATTGAGCTTTTTGTTTAGATGTTCTCCCACGATTAACATGCTTTCTGGAACGACTCCCTTGACAGCAGAAAAAATTATTTTATCATTTAAGGATCGGTTCAATTTTGCCAATTCACTCGATAGAAAGGCTGAGGGAATAGTTAGGATCAATACATCGGCCTCTGACACCACATGATTAATATTTGAACTGATCTTTAATCGTTTGGTTTTAAGATTAGCAGCGCTCAGATAGTTAGGGTTATGCCGGTGTTTTTTTACAAATTCGACATTCACTGGGTTTCTGATGTACCACCCCACTTTTCTTTTATTTTCCGTAAGGATCTTGATCAGCGCAGTGCCCCAACTTCCACCACCCAAAACAGCTACTTTGAGTTTGCTTTTTAAAATCAAATGGGAAAT
>CAJWAY010000071.1 GCA_913020685.1 uncultured Flavobacteriaceae bacterium | reverse complement strand
GTGCATGTTTAGTCACATCGTCACTTGTAGGACCAAGTCCTCCGGTCATGATAATGATGTCAGCTCTACTTCGGGCTTCGTCCAGCGCCTTCATAATGATCTCTTTTTGATCAGAGATACTGCTAATCTGAGCAATTTCCACGCCAATATTATTCAATTCTTTTGCCAAAAAAACTGAATTGGTATTTACGATTTGCCCGATTAAAATCTCATCTCCTATACTAACAAGTTCAGCTTTCATTTTGTTTTATTTTATTTTTAACGTGAATGCTTTTTCACCTTCCAAATACCCTACTAAAACATCATCTACAACTACAGGTCCTACTCCTGCGGGAGTTCCGGTAAAAATTACATCACCAATTTTTAGAGTAAAAAATCGAGACACTTCATTAATCAAAGTATCAATACTCCATAGCATTTGTGAGGTATTCCCTTTTTGAACAGTTTCATTATTTTTAACAAGTTCAAAATCCAGTTGATTCAAATCCAAAAAATTGTTTTTATTATACCAACTCCCAATCAAAGCAGATCCATCAAAAGCTTTTGCCTTTTCCCAAGGCAAACCCTTATCTTTCAAATTTTGTTGGACATCACGAGCGGTAAAGTCAATGCCAAGTCCAATTTCTTGATAATATTTGTGGGCAAATTTTTCTTCAATGTATTTACCAATTCGATTGATCCTAACCAACACCTCCACCTCATAGTGAATTAGATTCGAAAAAGGAGGGATATAAAATGGTAACCTCCTTTGAAGTATTGCCGTATCAGGCTTAATAAAGATAACGGGGGACTCCGGTTTTTTATTAGACAATTCCTCTGTATGTTGAGGATAATTTCTCCCGATACAAATAATTTTCATCTGTTAAACATCAAGAAAGTTGTTGGCAATTGAAAATTAATCATGTTACTGGGATATTTGTTTTTTACCTATCAAATAATGGTTGTGAGGTTTGACAAAAGTTTTTTCAGGTGTTTAATTTTCTCAAGCGGATGTTGGTGAGAACTTTTTTGGTGTACATCGGAAAATCTGCATTGATCAACCAACCAAAATAACCGGGCTCATTCTCTAATACACTTTCAACAGTTTTACCTTTGTGTTTGCCAAAAGAAAAGCTTTCTTCCCCATCTTTATTAAAAATGATAAAGCCTGCAAAATCAGCAGATTTTTTTCGGGTGGTAAATACACTCAATGAATCAACGTCTCCATCCAGCTCATCATATCGTTCCAGTTGTGCCATTAAAACATCGAAAGTTGCTCGGGTATCGGCCATAGCAGAATGGGCATCAACCAATTCTTCATTACAGTAAAATTTCAATGCCGCCGATAAAGTGCGCTGTTCCATTTTGTGAAAAATAGTTTGAACGTCAACAGATTTAAAATCAGACATATTAAAATTAATCTCTGCCCTAAGCATCTCTTCTGCCAATAAGGGGATGTCAAAACGATCAGAATTATATCCGGCCAAATCAGAATTTTTTATAAAATTGTAAATGGTTTTGGAAAGTGCCTTAAAATTTGGTTCATTAGCTACATCAGCATCGTAAATACCATGAACAGCTGATACTTGGGCAGGAATGGGGCATTCGGGATTGACACGCCAAACTTTATCCTCTTTTGTTCCGTCAGGATGTAATTTTAATACTGCTATTTCAATTATTCGGTCTTTGGTTACATTAACTCCTGTGGTTTCCAAATCGAAAAAACAGAGAGGTCTGGTGAGTTTTAACGTCATAAGTTGAAGTTTATATAGAGTAGTCTTTGTCCCAATTTTCAAGATAATCGGACATGCTCTTGATGAACTTACCTCCCATGGCTCCATTAATGATACGGTGATCATAACTGTGAGAAATTATCATTTTTTTTCGAATCGCAATTGAATCTCCATATTTGGTTTCAATGACCGCTGGCATTTTGCGAATAATACCCACTGCGACAATCCCCACTTGTGGCTGATTGATGATAGGAGTGCCTGTTAGCGATCCAAAATTACCAATATTGGTAAAGGTAAAAGTACCATCTTGAACTTCTTCTGGCTTCAATTGCTGAGTTCTGGCCCGGTGTGCCAAGTCATTTACCGCCTTGGCTAGACCTACCATATTCAAATGATCAGCATTTTTGATCACTGGAACAATCAGATTTCCATCAGCCATAGCAGCAGCCATACCAATATTGATGTCCCTTTTCTGTGTTATGGTTTCTCCTTCCACCGAAGAATTTAAAAGTGGGAATTCCTTTAAAGCTTTAATTAGGGCAGTAATCAATAAGGGAGTTAATGTCAATTTTTCACCTTCTCTCTCCAAAAAGTCATTTTTGACTTTTTCGCGCCAATCCCACAAATTGGTCATATCTGCCTCGATAAATGATTGAACGTGTGCCGAGGTCTGTTTACTTCGTATCATATGATCGGCTGTGAGCTTAGCCATACGCGTCATCTCGATAATTTGATCCCCATCACCTTTCAAAACGGTATCTGACCCTGTAGTTGTTTTTGTAGATGAAATTAGATGTGAAGATCTCGAACTTAAGGTTGAATATTTATCTTTCGCAGAAGTAAATGAACTTCTGCGCTGGGACAAATACATCAAAATATCTTTTTTGGTGATTCGGTTGTTTTTTCCACTCCCTCTGATCAATTTTAATTCCTCTTGGTCTAGCCCCTCTGCCTTGACAATACTTTTTACCAAAGGAGAAAGAAATTCACTACTTATATTTTGGGGCTCGGACGATAACATGTTTCTGACATTGTCTATACTTTTGGAAATAGTTTCAAACTCAGGTAGTGGATCTGGAAGAGAGAAGGTTTTTGGTTGAGGAAGGGGAGCTTCTATTTTCTCCTCCTTCTTGGATGATTCATGAATCTCTTCGCTTTTAAACTCAATAAGTTCCTTATTACCTTCTTGATCATTGATTTCGTCACCATCAGTTTGGATAACTGCCATCACTTCCCCTACCTGGACGACATCATTTTCTATAAATTTCTTTTCAATCAATATACCTTTAACTTCGCTGGGTACATCAGAATCAACCTTGTCCGTGGCAATCTCTACCACAATATCATCGATGTCTACAGACTCCCCCACCTCTTTTAACCATTTAGTCAAAGTAGCCTCCATAACGCTCTCACCCATTTTGGGTAATTTTAAAAAGTATTTGCCCATTTTTTAAGTAAGTACAAAATTACCAAATTTAAAGAGGAAATATAGGTGTTTAGATAATAGAAAAAGTGAGCTCACTATTTATCTGCTATTGAATTTTCGTAGGGAACTCTTTTAAGAATACTTCTCCCTAAAGTGACTTCATCTGTATATTCCAATTCGTCTCCTACTGGAATTCCCCTGGCTATGGCCGATGTTTTGATCTCATAAGGTGCAAGTATTTTATATATGTAGAAGTTGGTTGTATCAGCCTCCATGGTTGCACTCAAAGCAAAAATAATTTCTTTCAATTTGCCTTGCTTGACTTTTTGCTCAAGAGAATCCAAATTTAAATCTTTAGGTCCTATACCATCAATAGGGGAAATGATACCTCCCAAAACGTGATAATAACCTTTGAATTGTCCGGTATTTTCGATGGCAATGACATCTCTGATATCTTCAACTACACAAAGCAAAGAATCGTCCCGTCCAGGATTTGAACATATTTCACAAAGTGGTACATCAGACAAATTATGACAAGAAGTACAAAAATTAATTTGCTCCCTGAGGTCATTCAGCGCTTTAGTCAGATGAGAAGTGTTTTCTTTGGGTAGTTTGAGCAGGTGTAATGCCAATCGCAATGCTGTTCTTTTGCCAATCCCAGGTAATTGGGCGATTTGATTGACTGCATTTTCTAAAAGCTTTGAGGAGAATTCCATATTACAAATTTAGGAATAATTCTCATGTTTTGAATTTGTATATTTAAACTAAATATGCTAGTACCAGCTTTTATATTGATTTTGATTTTGGGTTATTTCGCCCTATTGGTGCTCATTGCTTACCTTACTGGCAAGAAGGCTGACAATCAAACATTTTTTACCGCAAATCGAAGTTCTCCATGGTACCTGGTTGCTTTTGGAATGGTAGGGGCGTCTCTATCTGGTGTCACCTTTATATCGGTACCCGGATGGGTGGGTGACACTGGATTCAGCTATTTCCAAGTGGTACTGGGCTATTGGGCCGGGTATTTCGTAGTCGCTTTTGTTTTACTTCCAATATATTATAATCAAAATCTGACTTCCATATACGAATACCTTCAAGACCGATTTGGTTACAATAGTCATAAAGTTGGAGCAGTATCTTTTTTCGTTTCAAGGGTTTTGGGAGCCAGCTTTAGACTTTTTTTGGTTGCTATCGTTTTACAACAATTTATTTTTGATGCCTGGGGTTTACCCTTTGAAATCACCGTAATACTTTCTGTTTTGTTGATTTGGGTATATACCTATAAAGGAGGGATCAAAACCATTGTATGGACTGATACCCTACAAACACTACTAATGTTGACTACTGTGGGTCTGACCCTCTACCACCTTGGAAATGTACTGAATTTAAATCTGTCAGAAATACTTACAGAAAATCGATTTCAAAACTATACCCGTACGTGGGTAACCGGTGATTTAATGGTCCGAAATCACTTTTTGAAATCATTTATTGGAGGGGTATTCATCACCATTTGCATGACAGGATTGGACCAAGATATGATGCAAAAAAACCTTACGTGCAGGACTCTTAAAGCGGCGCAAATCAATATGGTTGTATTCAGTCTAGTCTTGATTGTAGTTACTTTTTTGTTTTTACTGCTGGGTGCGATGATCTTTCTTTATGCCGAACAAAACCAAATCATGATACCACTCATGGAGGGCAGCCCTAAAGCCGATCTTTTATTCCCCGAAGTTGCCATCAATGGTGGCTTGGGATTGGGGGTAGGTATTATTTTTATTCTGGGCTTGATCGCTGCCGCCTATAGCAGTGCCGATAGTGCCTTGACCTCACTAACTACCTCCTTTTGTATTGATTTCCTTAAACTAGATGAATTTCCCGAAAATCAACAAAAAAAGATCCGCAAGCAAACCCATTTGGGCATGAGTCTCGTTCTTGTCGTGGTGGTTATTCTGTTCAAATACATTATGGATCGAAATGTGATCGACGGTTTGTTGACTGCGGCCTCCTATACTTATGGGCCACTATTGGGGTTATTTGCATTTGGTATTTTCACTCCATTTCAAATTCAGGACCGCAGGGTATGGATTGTAGTAATTCTGTCCATTTTATTAATAATGTTTGTGGGTAACTTTTCACCCGAATCTTTGGGTGGTTATGAAATAGGCTATGAGTTGCTCCCCCTGAATGGACTATTGACCTTTTTGGGCTTGTTGTTGATACGTCAAAAAAAGACTACCACCTGATCAAAGAACTTCCCCAAGTAAATCCACTACCAAAGGCAGCCAAGACCACCAAATCTCCAGATTTAATTTTACCTTCCTCCCATGCTTCTGTCATAGCGATGGGAATAGATCCGGCAGTAGTGTTACCATATCGCATTATGTTGTTGTAAACTTGGTCATCATTAAGACCAAATTTCCTTTGAATGAATTGAGAAATACGGAGGTTCGCCTGGTGAGGGATCAACATATCAATTTGTTCCGGAGTCATCTTGTTTTGTTGTAAACCTTCCATGATGACTTCAGAAAATCGGACCACTGCGTTTTTAAAAACCAGTTGACCATTCATGTTAGGGTAATATGAAATATCAGTTGGATCGTTGGCCTCTAATATCTCGGGGACCCATCGGTTGGTGCTTGGTCCGATCAAAGCCAATTCCTCAGC
>CAJWAY010000070.1 GCA_913020685.1 uncultured Flavobacteriaceae bacterium | reverse complement strand
TGGCTTTATTTGAGCGTTTGGCCAGATACAGCGGGGAAAATTCCTTTAAAGCGACCGATCTTTATTTTGAACTGGCCTCAGACCACGGGTTGTCGCTGACCGAACTCTCCCTAGCTTTTGTAAATGACCGGAGTTTTGTTACCTCCAACATAATTGGCGCTACCACTTTAGAGCAACTTAAAGAAAATATCGCAACCCATAAGGTCAAACTCTCCAAGGAAGTCCTAAAAGCTATTGACCAGATCAATGAATTAATTCCCAATCCGGCGCCTTAAGGGTAAAGATCAATTTTTAATTATAAGTGAAGTTATTTACCAGATGTTGATCAAATACTATTTATCTAATATAACAGGATTCTTTATTATTTACCCTTGTATCAAACCATCCATGTAAATTTTGACGGAAAAAATTTGGTAATTGAAAAGGCCAAATCCTTCATAAAATTAAGTTCTGAAATGTAGCAAAAGGAAAAATCAGATAAAGTATTATTATAAATGAATAAATTCTGCCTGATTAAAGTCATTAATACCCCTTGGGCAAGGCCGCAATAAGCCTTTGCGTATAAGGCTTTTGTGGATTTAAATATAATTGATCAGCTTCTCCCTCTTCTACTAAAATTCCTTTTTGCATCACCAAAATTCTATCGGCCATATATTTGACCACATTCAAATCGTGGGAAATAAGCAGATAGGACAATTTCAATTGTTCTTTAAGATCATTCAGTAAATTGAGTACCTGTGCTTGAACGGAAATGTCTAAAGCGGCAACGGATTCATCGAGCAACAGGAGTTGGGGTTCAGTAGCCAATGCTCTTGCAATGACCACCCTTTGTTTTTGTCCACCTGACAATTGGTGGGGATAACGATAGTAGTGTTCGGCGTCTAAGCCTACCTGTTTCAGTAGATTGAAAACTTTTAATTTCTGAGCTTTTTTTCCATTTACTAAACCATGTACGTAAAGAGGCTCTGCAATCGCAACGCCTATTTGCTTTAGCGGGTGAAGGGCCGCAGAAGGGTCTTGAAAGACCAATTGGATTTGCTTTCGCAGGTGCATCAATTCCCTGTGGTTTAGTCCTATTATGGATTGTCCTTTATAGCGAATTTCACCAGCAGTGGGTAAATCGAGATTAACCAAAGTACGACTGATGGTAGATTTTCCACAACCCGATTCCCCTACCAAGCCCAAAGTCTCTCCGGGATAAAGATCAAAACTCACCTTATTTACTGCTTTAAAACATTGGTTCTCTTTGAACCAATGTCTAGTCAGAGTATATTCTTTTATTAATCCCCTGACCTCCAAAAGTGGTTTTTGGCTGTAGAGTACTTTTTGTCTTTTAACCCTTGTGGCCTTAGAGATGGATTTAAAGCTTTTTTGATTATCAGAAAAATCTCCCACCGTAGGCAATCGTTTCAGGCGTTTGTCAGGCTGAGGTCTGGCATACAATAGTCCTCGGGTGTATGGATCTTTAGGGTTTTTAAATATCTGTTTTACTGTCCCACTTTCAACCAATCTGCCCTGGTGCATGACCAGAACCCTATCGGCGAACTGAGCCACTAAACTAAGGTCGTGAGAGATGAATAAAACACTCATTTTATGATCTTTTTGCCGATCTTTGATAAGGGTAAGGATTTCTTTTTGTACCGTCACATCCAGTGCAGTAGTTGGTTCGTCGGCGATCAATAGCTTTGGTCTGCCAATCAATGCCATGGCAATCATAACCCTTTGTTTTTGTCCACCACTAAGTTCGTGAGGATAGGCTTTAAATATGCGCTTTGGTTGGGGCAGTTGGACCTTTTGAAAAGCCTCCAATATCTTATTATGGTAATCTTGAGGTTTTCCGATTTTGTTTTGTTGCAAACGTTCCATTACCTGTGGCCCACAGCACATACTTGGGTTGAGACTAGACTGTGGTTCTTGAAAAATCATACCAAATTCCTTACCCCTGACAGTTTGCCAATCTTTATGGGACAAATTAGAAAGCTCCCGCCCGCTCAATTGCATTTTTTTACTGCTTACAGACAATGGGGTTTGACGCAAAAGACCTGCAATAGCTAAGGCGGTCAATGATTTTCCACTGCCAGACTCCCCAACAATTGCAACGATCTCATTTGAATTGACGGTTAAGGAGAAACCATTGATAATTAATCCTTCTTCAGACGAAATGTATAAATCCTCTAGCCTTAACAATATTTTTTTTTCTTTCATGAATGGACGATTTCGTCGCCCTCTGAAAGGTTTTCTTTGCGCAAGTACAAGAAAAAATGAGTATTTGCGAAAGTCTCGGTTTCTTTGGGGGAAACCTTGCTTTGATCTTCAGAGAATTGGTGTTGGGTTTTGGCTGCAAAAAGTTCTTTTTCCAAATTGGAAATTTGATCAAAAGTTGCGTTTTTCAGAACGTTGTCTTTGTAAAAAAATAACAATTTTTTAAGGTCAATTATTTGAAACATTTTTAACCATTTCCAATCCAGCCTTAAGGTAAACATAAATGTCTTTAGTAAAAGGGTCTACTCCTGAACTTTTACTATTTGTGGCCTTTTCTTTGTCTTTGAGGTGGCCCAAACGGACCACTATCATATCTTCATCAGGGACAACCAATACATACTGTCCCAGATGCCCCCGCATCATAAAAACTTTTTTGCCTTGAAAATCATCTAACCAGAATCCGTAGCCGTATTCGAGACTCTCCTCGAATCGAGGTTTAATAGATAGCGCCACAAATGATGAATCCAGTAATTGTGTTCCGTTCCAAAACCCGAAATTTTTATAAAGTTTTCCGAATCGAGCAAAGTCTCGTGCATTGGTCGCCAAGCAACAAAAAGCTTTTTCCATTCCATTTTCTTCACTGTCTAATTGCCAGAGTGCAGTTTGATTTGCTCCCAAAGGTTGCCATAATTTCTCTGACAAATATGCGCTTAATGTTTTGCCGGTTGCTTTTTTGATTACCATACCCAACAATTGGGTAGTTCCGCTTTTATAACGAAAAACTTCACCCGGTTTCTCATTGATAGGCTGTTCTAATATCAAGGCATCCAAATCTTTGACAAAATAAGAAGCTGAAGTAACCGAAAACGGGTTGTAGTATTCTTCACTCCATTTTTGGCCTGAAGCCATACTGGCCAAGTCTCCAACCGTTACTTGATGAGCATAAGGGCCCTGAAGATTGGGGATAAAATCTAATACTTTCTGATCTAAACCCTTAATTACTCCTTCTTGTATGGCAATCCCCATCAAGGCAGAAACTACACTTTTTGCCATGGAAAAGGAATTACTTCTAGAATCTACTCCAAACTCATAATAATATTTTTCATAAAGAATACTATCGTTTTTTATCACCAGATAAGCCACTGTTTTTCGATCCTTAAGGTAGTCTTCTCTCCTTTCACCTAGGGAGTATTGGTTGTAAAACCGATGTAGTGGCCAAGCTTGGGGATGGTCAGATACTAAAACACTGTTATTAGAAAATTTTTTGTAATCATTAAGGTATGCGGTAGTGTGCCCAGTCAAATATATGGTACTAACTCCAGTCAAAAGATAGTTATATTTTGTAATATAAAGTAAGGAAAAAGCCACGGCTAGAAGAAGCCCAAAAGCTATTAAAAATCTTTTCATTAGTTTTTTGGGCACTAAAGTACGTTAAATTGTTTAGGAAAACCCTCTAACTCAAGAAGTTGACGTTTGGTCTCAATGCCACCAGAATAGGCTACCAATGACCCATCACTTCCTATCACCCGGTGACAGGGGACAACGAGCATAATGGGATTTTTGGCAATTGTCGCGGCTACTGCCCTTACCATTTTGGCATCACCGTATGCTTTAGCTACCTTGACGTAGGCCAAGGAGGTACCATAGGGGATATTACTGAGCAACTTCCAGATTTTGAGCTGAAAATCTGTTCCTTTCAGACGAATTGGAAAACTGAATTCACGTCGCTTTACTTGAAAAAATTCATTTATCTGTTTAATTACCTTCTGCATTAATGGGGAGGGAGTCGAAGAATTTTCTCGTATTTTATCAACAAAAAAAATACGTGTAACTTCATGATTTTCAATTATTACACATAAATTTCCTAAATCACTTTTGTAATATGCTTGCTCCATATAGCAAATAGTGTTCCAAAAAAAAGATACATAAAGTTAGACAAAAAGCCAAATAAGAGACTTTTTGTTTTAAACTGAAGGAAATTTATGCGAGTAATTGAGCTGCTTCTTTGGCATGATAAGTAGCGATAAAGTTGGCTCCGGCCCTTTTAAATGCCAGCAATTGTTCCATCATGACCGTATCGTGATCCAACCAGCCTTTTTCGGCCGCAGCCTTGAGCATGGAATATTCCCCACTGACTTGATAGGCTGCAATGGGAATTTCAACATTTTCGCGAATGTCTCTGATGACGTCAAGATATGCCAATCCAGGTTTGACCATCACGATGTCGGCACCTTCTTCTATATCTCTTAAGGCTTCTGTGAGGGCTTCCAAACGGTTTGCCGGATCCATCTGGTAGCTGCGTTTGTCACCAAAACCCGGAGCTGAATCGAGGGCTTCCCTAAAGGGTCCATAGAAAGAAGAGGCGTATTTGGCACTGTAACTCATAATACCAGTATCGGTGAAACCTGCCTTGTCCAATTTGGTTCTTATCATCAATACACGACCGTCCATCATATCACTGGGTGCCACAAAATCGGCACCGGCTTGGGCATGACTCAAAGCCATTTTTGATAAGACCTCTACGGTGGGATCATTGAGGATCTTTCCCTCCTCCACGATGCCATCGTGACCATAGGAAGAATAGGGGTCCAAGGCAACATCAGTCATGACCACCATGTCGGGAGTGATTGATTTGACAGTTCTTATCGCCTTTTGCATCAATCCCTCAGGATTGAATGCCTCAGTACCCTTATTATCTTTCAGGGCATCGTCAACCTTAACAAACAATAGTACCGCTTTGATTCCCAAATCCGCTACGGCTTTCAACTCCTTTCGAAGTAGATCCAAACTCAAACGGTAGCAACCGGGCATGGCAGTAATGGGATCTTTTACCTCAGTCCCCTCTGCAATAAACAAGGGAAGCATCAAATCGTTACTGGTTAATTGATTTTCACTTACCAACTGCCGAAGTGCGGGGTTTTGTCTGAGTCTTCTATTCCTTTGGTTTGGATACATAAAGTAAAGATAATCGTTATTAATAAATTACACCCAAGCTCTTGGATTTTCAAGTATGTTGACAAGTTCTTCCTCTTTGCTATTGGGATCAGGCTTGTGGTTGTATTGCCACTGGACATGTGGTGGAAGGCTCATCAAAATACTTTCAATCCTTCCATTGGTTTTCAATCCAAAAAGGGTGCCTTTGTCGTGGATCAAATTGAACTCCACATAACGCCCCCTTCGGACTTCCTGCCATTCGCGTTGGACATCAGAGTAATCCAAGTTTTTTCTTCTTTCAACAATGGGCACATAGGCCTCCAAAAAACTATCCCCTACCCCTTTCACAAAGTCATACCAGTTTTCGAGAGAGTGGCTTTCGTCGGGTCTTAAATAATCAAAAAACAATCCACCAACCCCACGGGCTTCACCGCGGTGGGCATTCCAAAAATATTCATCACAGCGTTTTTTGTATTGAGGGTAGAAGTCTTTGTCGTGTTCATCACAAGTTTTTTTGCATACTTGGTGAAAGTGCCGGGCATCTTCTTCAAACAGGTAATAGGGAGTGAGATCTTGTCCCCCTCCAAACCATTGGTCTTGCAATTCACCCCTGCTGTTGTAGAGTTCAAAATACCGCCAGTTAGCATGAACAGTGGGAACAAAAGGATTTTTAGGATGAAT